>NZ_JQKS01000014.1:0-140787 GCF_000746145.1 Methylobacter sp. BBA5.1 | reverse complement strand
TCGGGCTGTTTTTTCAGGCGCTCCACTATTATTGGTTTAATAACTGATGTTACGCAGTAAGTTGAATTCAGATCGGTTTAGCAAAGTGTCGCTAGCGCGACGATTGTTTGAATCGGGTTTATCGCACCCGAAGGCGAGTTACTTTCTTTTGCGCGGCCAAAAGAAAGTAACCAAAGAAAAGGCCGCCCGTTGCCGCTTTTTCCTTGCGCTCCTCGCTTTCGGCGAGGGTTGCCAAAAGGGACTTCCTGTCCCTTTGGCAACGCGCTGCATCCATGCAGCGCCCCTTTGGGCTGCTCACTCGGCACATCCCTGTACCTCGCCCTTTGGGTGCGATGCATGCAAATCGGCTATCCTGCCGATTTGTCTCGCCGAAAGCTGCGGTGCTCGGCGCGGCAAACGGGATAAAATCGTCCGTGCGTAACATCAGTTAATAACGACCCGGAAGCAGGCTGATAATGGCCGGGTTTCTGATAGAATAGCCGAACAATCGGGCATGGCGTCCCGTTCTGTAACGGTGTAATACCTTCTGTTTTTCTCCCTGTTGTCCTTAATTCTTCATGAAAAGTATGAATTCCCGCTCTGCTGTTAATTCAATGACTCATCATTTACTGTGCCTGGTGCTTATTCTCTGTTTCGGCTCATTTCCGGTCTGGGCAGAACAAACATCGTCCAATACGGCGCAGGAAAGAGGCAATGCCGGCATTACCCGGGATGCGTTGCAGGCCAGGATCGAAGCATTGAACGCGCGGCAAGGCCTGGATGAAGCCTTGAAGACCAAGATGCTCAAGTTCTATCAGTCCGCGCAGGACAATCTGGCCAATGCGGAAAAATTCAACAATCAGGCGGCCGGCTTTAAGGAAGCCGTTGCCAAGGCGCCGGATAAAACCAGACGTCTGCAAAAGCAGATTGACCAGCTCCAGAAAAAACTGGCCAAACAAAAAATAGAGGATTTCAGCAATATCCCCATCGCGGAGCTGGAGCAGCGGCTTATTCTTGAAAGAGGCAAGGTCAGCAGCCTGGATGAGCGGATTAGAAGGCTGGAAGACGAGCTGATGAGGCAAAACAGCCGCCCGCAGCTCATACGCGAGGAAATCGTGGCGGCCGAACAGGCGCTGGATTCGGCACGAAAACAATTGGACTTGCCTGCCGGCAATGCCGATGCAAAACCCGAGCTCGAAGCCTGGCAGATGCAGTTGAAAACCCTGATCGAATCACGCGCGGCCGAGCTGAAGATGCTGGAAATAGAGGCGATCAGCAACCCGGCCAGGGTGGAGCAGATCAAAGCAGAGCTACAGTTGCTGAATGTGGAGAAAGCCGCGCTGACACCCGTGGTAAGCGCCATTGAAAATCTGCTGGCCGAGAGGCACCTGGAGGAAGCCCGGGAGGTGCAGGAAGCACTCAGCCAGGCGGAAAAAGAAATTGCCGGCAAGCATGCGGTAATTCAGGTCGTTACACGCGAAAACATTCAATTGAGCCGGGATTTGCAAATTATCACGACCAAGATTGATAAATACGCCGAACAAAAAAACCGTGTCGATGAACAATCCACGGAAATCAGCAACGATTTTAAAAGCGCCGAAAAGAAAATCAGCCTGGCCGGACTGAGTCCCGCGCTGGGCAAGATATTGCGCGAGCAGCGCCGCAATCTGCCGACTGAGGATCAATTTGCGCAGCAATCGCAAACGATCCAGAACGAAACGGCTTTAACCAGTCTTGAGCAATTCAAGGTTGAGGACAAGTTGAAAAAGCTCACCAATATCGATGACGAACTGCGCATGTTCATGGACCAAGTCGATGCGGCAATGCCGGCCGACCGGCGCATGATGATACAGGCCGAATTGCGCATGCTGCTGGACAGCCAGAAAGACTTGTTGAATAAGCTGTCGGCTGATTACACCACCTATCTGCGCACGCTGGGCGATCTGGATTTTGCCAGGCAGCAGATGATCAAGCAGGCTGAGAGTTTTGCCGTCTATCTGGACGAACGCTTATTGTGGGTGCCCAGTTCCGCCCCGATCGATTCGGATTTTATCGTCGACTTGTACCATTCGATTCAATGGCTGCTGTCGCCGCACAACTGGCTGGCCGTGGCTAAGGATACGTTCCGGGTGGCGTTGCAAAACCTGTTTCTGAGCATAATTGCCTTGTTCGTCATGACGGTTTCCATATTAGCCAGGAACTGGGCAAAACGGCAGTTGACGGCCATTTCCCAAAAAGTCGAGAAAATTTATACGGATAAATTCAACTATACCTTGGAGGCGCTGGCATACACGCTGGTGCTGGTGTTGCCGCTGCCGCTGTTTCTTTATTATCTGGGCTGGTTTTTAGCCACTCATGCCCATATTGACGATTTTAGCCGGTCGGTCGGGGCAGGTTTGCAGGGCATTGCGGCTCCCTGGTTTTTCCTCGAGTTTTTTTATCGGCTGTTTGCCGCCAAAGGCATTGCGCGTAAACACTTTCAATGGCAGGAAAGCACAACCGGGTTTCTGCGCAGCCAGATCGCCTGGATCCGTTTTATTGTCCTGCCGGCCCTATTCACTATACATGCCGCCGAAGCGTCCAGCATTTCAAGCCATAGCGATAACCTCGGCCGCTTGGCTCTAATTATCGTCATGATGGTCATGGCGGTCTTTGTGGCCAAGGCGTTAAAACCGTCCTCGGGCCTGTTGCGGGATTACATTAAAGACAACTCCGACGGCTGGGTGGCCCGGCTGCGCTACATCTGGTATCCGGCCAGCATCCTGGTGCCTGTCATTGTGATTGGCTTCGCCGCCGCCGGCTATTATCAGAGCGCGGTGGAATTGCAGCAAAAACTGACGGTCACGCTGCGGCTGCTGTTTGTGTCCGCTATCGTGCATCAAATGGTCGTACGCTGGTTAACACTGGTCAATCGGCAGTTGGCCTTGAAAAATGTCCGGCAAAAACGCAAAAGCGCGGCCAGCAGTAGCACGAAGCAAGCGGCGGCAGGCGCGGAAGACCCCGTGCTGCCCAGTGACGAAGAGCTGATCGATATTCCTAAGATCAATGCTCAAACCACGAAACTGCTGAATGTCTTTATCAGTTTCGGCCTCGTTATCGGATTCTGGATGATCTGGGAAAACATCCTGCCGGCGTTTTCGTTTCTGGACAACATCGTGCTCTGGCAACATCAGGTGATCGCCGATGGAGAGGAAAGCTATCAACCGATAACGCTGACTAATTTGCTGCTGGCCGGACTGTATGTGTTTATTGTCATCGTCTCCGTGCACAATTTTTCCGGTGTCGTGGAAGTCTTGATATTCAGGCGCATATCGGTGGCGGCGGGCAGTCGCTATGCGGTCAATCAGCTGGCCAAGTATGTGCTGATCTCCATCGGTTTTATCAGCGTCGCCAATGAACTCGGCGGCAGCTGGTCGCAGGTGCAGTGGCTGGTGGCGGCGCTCAGTGTCGGCCTGGGCTTCGGCTTGCAGGAAATCTTCGCCAATCTGGTGTCCGGCATCATTTTGCTGTTCGAGCGGCCGGTGCGCGTGGGCGATACCGTGACTATCGGCGATATCAGCGGCAAGGTCAGCCGTATCCAAATGCGTGCCACGACGCTGATAGACTGGGATCAAAAAGAACTGATCGTGCCGAATAAAACCTTTATCACCAGCCAGCTCGTGAACTGGACCTTAAGCGATGCGACTACCCGGGTCGTGATTCCTGTAGGCATTGCTTACGGCTCCGATGTGGGATTGGCGCATAAAGTCATGATCGATACGGTACGTTCCATTCCGCAAGTACTGGCGGACCCTGAACCCGGCGTCGTGTTTGTGGGTTTCGGCGAGAGTTCCTTGGATTTTTCCATTCGGGTTTATGTCAGTGAGCTGGCGAACCGGGTGCCTGTCACGCACGACTTGCTCGTTCGGCTCGATCAGGCCTTCCGCGACAACAATATAGAGATCCCTTTTCCGCAAAGGGATATTCATGTCCGTTCCATTGTGCGGGAAGCGAAGGTCATCAGCTCAGAGAATGTACAGCCTCAGTAGGCCGGGCTGGCGTTTGGCCAAAGCCCGGCCTTGGCGATTTTCAGGAGGCCGGGTTTATCAAAGGCGGCATGCTATCAAGAATGGGGCGCATTTCGGGTCGAATCAATTCGACCCTAAGGATCTGCTGCCGGATGGGGGGCGTCAGACAAGCTGCCGGTAATTGCCGCAATAATACAGCAGCGGATCGCCCGAACGGCAAATCGTGTCCTGCACTTCGCCGATCATGATCCAGTGCGTGCCGGCGCGCACTTTCTCAACCACTTTGCAATCCAGCGACATGAGGCTGTCGGTCAGGATGGGGGCACCGGTCGTGCCGGGTTCCCAGGCGGCATTCTCGAAGCGCTCTTTCTGGCTGCGGCCGCCGGCGAATTGATTGGAAACGTCCTGCTGGTCCGAAGTCAGTACATTGACGGCAAAGCACTGGCTTTCTTCAATGCCCACGCCGGTATCGGCCGAGTCATTGATGCATACCAGTATTTGAGGAGGGTCGACTGAAACGCTGGAAAATGCGGTGACGGTCATGCCTTGCACCCCAAATTTCCCGGATTGTGTGGTAACCACGGTGACGCCGCTGGCCCAAAGTTGTAGCGCTTTTTTAAAATCATCAACACTGACAGGCATTCATTTCTCCGATTATTCCAGCTTGAGGCAGGGCTCAGGCATTTAAAGTGATTGGAGCGATATGGTACAACACCTGACCGTGCTTGTTAAATAGTCGGGCTTGCACGCCAGGTATTGCACTATTGTCGGGAAACAGGCGGCACCGGGGCCTGTCAGCTCTGCTCGGCGCGGTGGCGTGTCAATTCTTCCGGACTGAAATCATCGACGCTGATGGCGGCGATTCTGGCCTGCTCGGCGGCGGCGATCAAGTCCGCTTCATGCTGCGTGATGATGCCCAAAGTTACCGCTTCGGCAATAATGTCGGTTTGGGCGCCTTTAGGCAATTGCTTGCGCTGCTGGGCGGCACGGAGTTTGGCTTCCACGGGCGCTGCGGCCAGTACGGCTTTAAAAGCGACTTCAATGCGGCCGGTCGCATCGTCGGCTTTATTGTTGATGTAAATGCCATGGGTCAAGCGGTCGCGAGCAGGGGTATCCGCCAGCAGCAGGGAGGCGGTTTTGTGGATCAATCGGTCATTGGGCGGGGCATAAGGCTTGCCGATCGGAAAGGTGAGCAATCTCAACAGCAGTGCGACGGGCCGCAACGGCAGTTTCCATAAAATAGCCAGCAATGATTGTTGTGTCCGGTGCAGGGTTTGCTGGCAGGCCCAATGCAGCAGGGGCGCATCGTCAGCGGGGCAGTCCTGATCATGGAAATGCTTAAGCACGCAGGAACACAAATACAGATTGCTCAAGGCATCGGCAAACAGCCCCGAGATTCTTTCCCGGCGCTTCAGCGAGCCGCCCAAGGTCAATAAAGCGAAGTCGGCGATGAGCGCGAAATCAACGCTCAGACGCGCGATCCGCCGGTAATAGCGCTTGGTCGTGCGGTCGCCGGGCAATCGGCGCAGGAAACCGGCGCCGGTCAGTCCCAGCCATAAGCTCGCGGCCAGGTTATGGAGGAAAAAGCCGATATGCTGGAACAGGATCTCGTCGAATTGCCGCAGCGCCTGCGTGGAAGGCTCCTGCTGCAAGGCGGCCATTTCCTTTTGGATAAACGGGTGGCAGCGGATGGCGCCCTGGCCGAAAATCATCATCGTGCGGGTCAGGATATTGGCGCCCTCGACGGTAATGCTGATCGGTATCACCTGATACAGCCGGCCCAGGTAGTTGCGCGGTCCCATGCAGATGCCCGAGCCGGCCTGGATATCCATGCCGTCGTTGATGACGCGGCGCATGCGCTCGGTCAGTTCGTACTTGACGATGGCCGAAATCACCGAGGGCTTTTTACCATAGTCCAGGGCCGCGGTCGTGACCTGGCGCGCGGCATCGAGAATATAGGTTTCGCCGGCCATGCGCGCGAGCGGTTCCTGCACGCCCTCGAATTCGCCGAGCGGCAGATTGAACTGTTTGCGGATGCGGGCATAAGCGCCGGTATTGCGGCAGGTGACTTTGGCCGCGCCCACGCTCAGCGCCGGCAGCGAAATGGCCCGGCCCGTGGCCAGGCACTGCATGAGCATTTTCCAGCCGTTGCCGACTTGTTCGACGCCGCCGATGACCCAGTCCATCGGAATAAACACATCCTTGCCCCAATTGGGTCCGTTCTGAAACGCCGAATCGAGCGGAAAATGGCGCCTGCCGATCGATACGCCGGGCGTGTTGGTCGGTATCAGGGCCACGGTGATGCCCCTGCTTTCCTGGTCACCGATCAGCCGGTCCGGATCGTAAAGCTTGAACGACATGCCCAGCACCGTGGCGACGGGACCCAGCGTGATATAGCGTTTTTCCCAGTTAAGGCGGATGCCCAGCACTTCCCGGCCTTCAAACTGGCCCCGGCAGACGATGCCGGTATCGGGCATGGCGCCGGCATCGCTGCCGGCATGCGGGCCGGTCAGAGCGAAAGCCGGGATTTCCTCGCCCGCGGCCAGGCGCGGCAGATAATAGTCCTTTTGCTGCTCGGTGCCGTATTCCAGCAGCAATTTGGCGGGCCCGAGGGAATTGGGCACCATGACCGTGACGGCCGCCGTGGTGCTGCGGCTGGCAATCTTCATGACGCAGGCGGAATGCGCCGTGTGGGAAAAATCCAGGCCGCCGTATTGCTTCGGAATGATCATGCCGCAGAATTTGTGCTTTTTGATATAGTCCCAGACCGTTTCGGGCAGGTCCTGGCGGTTGTGCGTGATGTCCCAGTCATCGAGCATGGCGCAGAGGGTTTCGACGGGACCGTCCAGGAAGGCTTGTTCTTCCTCGGTCAACGAGATGGCCGGCACGTTCCGCAGCACTTTCCAGTTCGGGCTGCCCGAGAACAGTTCCGCGTCCCACCAGGTATTGCCCGCTTCCAGCGCTTCGCGTTCGGTTTGCGACATGGTGGGCAGCGCCGCCTGCATCAGTTTGAAAATCCGGCTGCTGATAAACTGTCGGCGCAGGCGGCGGACATTAAACAGTATGGCTAAAAACAAAAAGCCGAGCCACAACAAGGCATTCAGCAGCGGCAGGTTACTTAACAGGGTATAAACACTCAGGAACAGAGTGGCGACGATTGTCGATCTCAGCAGCGACGTTCTGTAATAGGCAAGCACCCCCAACAGGATGATTAGGGCAAGTAACCAGAGCATTATTATTCTCCTTGGTTTGTGATGAATGTGCATTCAACATGAAACTTCGCGCTGAATACACAATTTTTATTGCCGGCTTTTTTCAATTCCCTAACGGTTGATACGTACGGGCCGCCTGAAACTGTTAACGTTTTCGATATTAAAGTTTAGCCATAAAGAACATGAGCCCCCCAGAACGGAGGCGGCAGCATTGCGTCTGGAACAGCCATCGAGAGCGCGAAGTTTTAATGCATTGATTGGCTTTATCTTTTCTTTGTGATCTTCGTGGTGAATTAAGAAAATTCATACCGTTTTCATTAATTCCTTAACGGTTTGCCGGTCTTCAGCATGTGGTCCAGTCTCGCCAGGGTGCCGGGCTGCTGTACCAATTGCACGAAGGCTTCTCTTTCCAGCGCCAGGATGTCGCCTTCGGCCAAGGGCGAGGTGATATCGCTATCGCCGCCGCTCAACACATAGGCCAGCCTGGCGCCGACCTCGACATCGTAATCGGTGGCCTTGCCCAGCAGATGCAGGGCCTTGACGCCCATGCCGAGCAATATCCTGGCGGTCTTGCCGGGCATCGGGTAAACACAAGGTTCCGGTGGCGCATAATCCTGGCTGAGCGCCAGCGCCCTGGCCTTGGCATCGGCCAGCAGACGGTTTTTGTTCATGCTGATGCCGTCGCTGTGCGCCAGGAACAACAGTTCTTTCGCCTCGAAAGCCGATTTCGATACCTTGGCCATGCCGATGGTTTCGAAGGCCTTGGCAACCGGCGGAATGGGGCCGCCGGGACGCTTGGGGTGCTTCAGCCAGCGGCGCAGGTATTCCTTGCAGCCACCCCAGCCCGGAATCAGGCCGACGCCGACTTCGACGAGGCCGGCATATAACTCGGCATGCGCCTGAATGGCGTCGCAATGCAGCAGAATCTCGCAGCCGCCGCCCAATGCCAGTCCCGATGGCGCGCCGACAACCGGGAAGGGGGCGAATTTCAGGGCCTGATAGGTCTGCTGTCCATGCAGGATCAATTGCTCGACGGCCGGCCAGTCGCTGTTGTGAATGGCCTCCATCAGCAAGGTGAGATTGGCGCCGGCGGAGAAGTTTTCGCCGTCGTTATGAATGACCAGGGCCGAAAATTCATTGCTGACTTTGTCGATGCTTTGCCTGATCAACGTCATGGTGTCCATGTCCAGCGTGTTCATCTTGCTGTGAAATTCCAGGCAGGCCACGCCGTCGCCGATATCCCATAGGCTGGCCGAGGGATTGACCAGCACGGCCGGCCGCCGTAGTTTTACATCGGATAGCAGCAGCACGCCTTCCGCTCTGCGCACCGGCCGGTAATGGCCCGACAGATCGGTAAAGCTCAGTTGTCCGGCATCGGCCCGATACAAGGGCTGCCCTGCGGCCAATATCGGCGGCACCTCGCGGTTCTCCGCGCGCAGTTTGTCAACGAACCAGTCGACGCCGATCTGGTCCAGCAGTTCGAACGGCCCGTATTGCCAGTTAAAGCCTTCGCGCATGGCGGTATCGATGGCAACGATGTCGTCGGCTATTTCGGGCACCAGCCCGGCGGCATAGGCCAGGGTCTTCGACCAGACCTGCCAGGCGTAAAGGGAGGCCGGGCTTGAGCCGGATAACAAGGCTTGCAGGGGAGTACGGGCGATCGCGCCCACGGATTCATGCAGATCGTCGGTCCTGGGCTTTTCGGCCGGGCGATAAGCGCCGGTTTCGAGGTCGATCGCTTCCTTGACGCGCCGGCCGCCGGTTTCGTTCAGCCGGTAAAAGCCGCCTTTGCCCTTGCGACCGGTATAGCCGTCCCTGATCAGGTTGTTGACCAGGTCAGGCAGCCGGTTGACTTGATGAAACGCGTCGGCCGGCGGCAGCGAATGCGCCATGCTGGTCAGGATATGCGGAATCAGATCCAGGCCGACCAGGTCCAGCAGGCCGAAGACGCCGGTCTTCGGTATGCCGAAAGGCGCCATGACGGCATCGGCCTGCTCGACGGTCAGATGCCGGTCCATCGCTTCCAGCAAGCCGCATTGCAGCCAGTACACGCCGATGCGGTTGCCGATAAAGCCGGGCGTGTCCTTGCAGGCGACGCAGTCCTTGCCCAGTTTGATATCGGCGAAGCGGCGGACCGTTTCGACCAGTTCGGGCCGGGTGTCAGGGCCGGCCACCAGCTCCAGCAGCCGCATGTAGCGGGGGGGGTTGAAAAAATGCGTGATCATGAAGCGCTGCCTGAAGCTTTCCGGCAGGTCTTGCGTCAACAGCGCCAAAGGCAGCGTCGAGGTGTTGGAGGAGATCAGGCAGTCATCGCGGCAAGCCGATACCAGCTTCTGGTAAAGCGACTTTTTTATCCGCGGGTCTTCGATGACGGCCTCGATAACCCAGTCCGCATCCGCCAGGCAGTCGAGATGGTCTTCGATATTGCCCGGCGTGATCAGCCGCGCGTTGTTTTTATGCATCAGCGGCGCCGGCTCGGCCGCCAGCAGTTTCTTGATGGCCGTTTCAGCGATGATATTGCGGTTTTTGGCGTCTTCGGGAACGATGTCGAGCAAATACACAGGTACGCCGGCGTTACTGATATGAGCGGCGATGCTGGCGCCCATGACACCAGCGCCGATGACGGCGACTTTTTTTATTTCCATCAGATTGCCTCCAGAATGGTCGCTATACCTTGACCGCCGCCGATACATTGGGTGGCTAATGCATAGCGTTTGTTCTCGCGCTTGAGCAGGCTGGCCGCTTTGCCGGTAATGCGGGCGCCGGATGCGCCCAGCGGATGGCCCAGAGCGATGGCGCCTCCGTCCAGGTTCAGTTTATGCAATGCGATCGGCATGGCGGCCAGGACGGCGATGGACTGTGCGGCAAATGCCTCGTTTAATTCAACGATGTCGATATCGTCCAGTTCGAGCCCGGCGCGCTGCAAAGCTTTGCCGGTCGCGCCTACCGGACCGATGCCCATGATTTCCGGGGCGCAGCCCGACACGGCGGTCGACTTGATGCGCGCCAGTTTATCGAGTCCGTGCGCGTCGGCATATTCCTCGCTGCAAACCAGCACCGCGGCGGCGCCGTCGGTCAGCGGCGAAGAGGTGCCGGCCGTGACGCTGCCGTTCGCCTGAAAAGCGGGCGGCAGTTTTGCCAGTGCCTCGGCATTGGTATCCGGCCGGATGCAGCCATCCTGGTCCACGCGCCCGAAGTCCGGCGTGTCGATCGCGATGATTTCATCGGCCAGCCGGCCCTGTTGCTGGGCCGCGTAAGCCTTTTGCTGGCTTAACAGGGCGAAAGCCTCCTGGTCGAGGCGGGGGATGTCGTATTGCCGGGCCAGGTTTTCGGCGGTGTCGCCCATGCTGATATAGGCCTGGGGAAAAGTCTCGAAAAGGGCGGGATTGGGCATATAGTTGTAGCCGCCCATCGGAATCCGGGTCATGGATTCGACCCCGGCGCAGATGAATGCGGAGCCGGCATTCAGTTGAATGGCGCCGGCGGCGATGTGTATGGCTTGCATGGATGAGCCGCAGAAGCGGTTAACGGTCATGCCGGCGACGGAAATCGGCAGCCCGGCCAGATTGACGACCAGACGGGCGACGTTAAGCCCCTGTTCGCCCTCCGGAAAGGCACAGCCCAGGATAAGGTCTTCGATATCGTTCGGGTCGACGCCGGTTTTTTCTATGAGTCCCTTGACAACCCGAGCTGCAAGATCGTCCGGTCTGACTTTTACTAGGCGGCCTTTGTGGGCAGGCGTAAACGGCGACCGGCAATATCCAGCAATAACAACATTTTTCATGGTCCTTATCTCCTGTAAATAGACTTAGGAACGTGAATTTTATAATTCCCGTTCCTTAATTTCTAATGACTCGACTCCGGCAAGTTAAGTTTTCAGGTTAAGTAAAATTCCGCTAGCTCTTCTTTGACCCGCCTCCGGTTTATTGGTTTCATCGACGCAGCCGGTCATGAAATCATGAATCATTTCCCAGGTTTTTCCAATATTATTTAACAGGATGCCGTGCTGTTTGGCATTAACGACCATGAGCTGCTTGTGGGGGGTGCCGAGTTTGTTGAAGATTTCCTGCGCGCTCTTGAACGAGACGATGGGGTCCTGATCGGCATAAATGACCAGGACGGGGATATTGATGAGCGGCAGATAGCTATCCATGTCTTCGATCAGCAGCCTCAACTCATATAAACTTCTGATCGGGGTATGCCGATAATTGATGGACGGATTTTCCGGTATGTTTTCAATAAACCGTTTGACGCCCTCATAGGCTGAAACCCAGCCGACCAGTTTATTGGTGCCGTGCAGTAACGGCACCAGCATAAAGGTCGGGTTGAGGAACTTCAGCGGCACGGCAATGGCGCTGACGCCGATGATTTCCGGATGTCCTTCCGATCCCAGCTTAAGCGCCAGCGCGCCGCCGGTGGAGAAACCGGTGACGACAATCCGCTTGCAGTGGGCCTTGAGTATGTTGAAGCCGCGCTGCACGGACGCGTACCAATCCTGCCAGCTCTGGTCGCGCAGGGCATACGGCGACGAGCCGTGGCCTTTCAGCCTGACGCCCAGGACCGTGTAGCCCTGTTTGACCAGATGTTCGCCATAACTGCGGGTCTCGGCGGGGCTGGCGAGCAGGCCGTGTATCAGCAATACGCCGGAGCCGTTAGCGTGCTCGGGCTGCAGGAAAAACGGCGAAGGATCGGCGGTGGCCGTTTCATGCTCGTTGATGTCGTCAAAATGGGATTTGCTGTACAGATGCTGTTCCCAGCTTAAATCGCGGCATTCGTCGTCGAAGTGCCAGGCGGCCAGCTTTTGTGGGTCGATATGATCGTATTCGGCCATTGCCTTGACCATGGTCTTGCGCACGGCGGTGATCGGTTCGGCTTCGTTATCGTAAACCGCGATCAGGTTTTCCAGGCGGATGTTGTCAAAATCATGCTCTTCCAGCAGTTTGGGCAAAAACTGATAGTAATCTTCGTATTCGAGAATCAGGCCGTTGCTGATCGCCACCGTGATGAACTGCTCGAAGCGCTTGCTGGTGCCGGTGATCAGATCGCTGTAATCGATCGGGTTCAGCAGGCTCCGGTGCAGATTGATTTTGGTGTTGTTCTGCAGATGCTTGACGGCGATATACAAGGTCGTGAAAAAACGCTGGCGCTCGATCTGCTGCCGGCCCCGCTCGATGCAATGCATGATCAGCGTCGAGGCCAGATGGCTCAGGTTGATCGTGACATTGGCATAGATTTCTTCCATGTACTGGTTGCGCGTGGCGGCGGCGCTTTTTTTAAAATACGAGCCCAGCAGCTTCTGCTTCCAGTTCCTGGGCCTGGCATGCAGCGCGAACACATCATCGAGGGTGGTGAATTCGGCGGCGACCAGGTCCAGCAGATAGCGGTTCCACCAGTGCCAGACTTTATATGGGTCGACCGGCGCGCCCATGCGGATATCCATGTCGGTATTCTTGAGCAGGATGTTGCCCTCGATCAGCAATTCCTCGGTCTGGCGCAGGCTCAGGCCGTCGGCGAACAGTTCGACGCCGGTCAGCAGCAGGTTTTCATCGGACCGGATCGGATAAAACGTGATATTGGCGGGTATGATCAGGGTCGGCTTGAGCGCGGCGGTCAGCAATTGGTCGAGATTGTCGAGGTGCAGTTCTTCCTTCCAGCGCAACAGCTGATCGTATCTTTTATCGGAATAGGCATTGCGGATCGTGGCTTTGAAGGCTTCGAGACCTTGCGCCAGCACGGCGGGACCGGTGTGGTGCTTGCGCCTTTCACCGGTCAGTCGGGAATAGACGCTGTAATGGCCTTTTTTGTCCATGACGCGGCGGTCCTTGACCATGCCGCCTTCGGGGAAAATGATGACTTTGCGGCCGCGAAGTATCTGTTCGGCCAGCAACGGAAACAGGCGTTGGTGATCGTGCGGGAAAACGCCGACGTTTCTCAGGTAGCGGGCCAGCACGGTATCGCCTTCAAAGAATTCGCCGGAGGCGATGGCGCAGCTGTAGGCGCCGGTTTCCTCATAGATCAGAAATTGCGGAATGAACGTTTCAAAGCGCGAAAAATGATTGAATAAAAAGATATCGCCTTGCTGAACCTGAGTATCGGCATGGAGCTTGAACTTGACGCTCAGCATTTTTCTGACGGAATTAAATACCTTTATCGACCTGTTGTAGAGTGCGGTATCGATATCACTCCAGTTATCGGGATAAGGTATTTTGGGCATAACGCTATTCCTCTTGAGGGGTCGATAGATTCAGGTAATGTTTGGTCACGGGAACCGAGTCGGGCGTATCGGTTGGGTCAGGCGCCGATAATTCCAGCGTATGAGTCACAACGGGGACCGTGTCGGTTATCGGTGTGGTCTGAACAGCATTATCGGGGGCTGTCTCGGCGGCGTTCACCTCGACAGCCTCCGCTTCGGCCGCTCCTGTCGCCGCGTCATCGAAGTCTTCCATGTCGGAGAGTTCTTTATCTATGTCAAAGCCATTATTATCCAGTTCCGGGACATTACCGTCATTGACCAGATAATCGCGATGCTGCTGGTAGGAATTTTTGATGAACTCGTAGCGATCCACGGACGCCTCGTCGATCATTTTTTCGGTCGACATCAGGCCGGCCCGGGTATCGGCGACATCGACCGCGCCGGAAGCCAGTGACACGGCATTGACAATGCCGCCGGAAAATAAAAAGGTATAGGTCAGAGGGCTCAATATGGCATCGCCGAGCAGGCCGACCGCATCGCGCGGCGAACTGGCGCCGGCGAATGGCAGCACCAGATAGGGGCCGGACGGAATACCCCAATAGCCCAGGGTCTGGCCGAAATCCTCATCGTGTTTGGGCAGGTCGATATGCTTGGCGACATCGAAAATCCCCACCACGCCGGCCGTGGTATTGACCAGGAAACGGCTCATGTCCATGCCGGCCTGCAGCAGTTTAAACTGCAGCAAATCGTTGACGGTGACGCCGATGTCGTTCAGGTTGCTGAAGAAGTTGGTCACGCCTTCATCGACCGCATCCGAGGTCGCCCACAGATATCCTTTCGCCATCGGTTTTAAAATAACGTCATCGACGTCATCGTTGAATGACTGCGCGCCCCGGTTCCAGTCTTCCAGCGGATCGTTCGCGTTGGTTTCACCTGGAGTGGAGGTGGTTGCGCAACCGCCTAAGGCACCCGAAAGAATCAGGCCAGCGGTAAATAAGCGGGTATTGATAATGGATATTTGCATTTTTTCAACCTGTTTTTAAATATGGTTCTTTCGACAGCCGGCAATACGGGAAGCGTATCTTTCGATCGCTCCGTATTATAAAGCATTCACCCCTTTTTTTTACCGTGACTTCATGTCTCAAATAATGCATCAAACCAGATCTTCCATTGTCGATACTTATCCTTTAAGGCATCGGTATCGGTTGTTTGCGGTACTTGTACCGATTTTCTCTGATAAGCCGGCGGCAGACCGGCGGCCAGGATAGCGGCGCCGAGCAGGCTGGCGTCTTTTTGCTGCAAATCGTGGACTTCAAGCGAGGCGCAGGCCGCGATGCCTTGCCGCAGCGCCGGCACTTCGGACAAACCGCCCGACAGATAAACCCGGTCCAGGCCATAGTAAAGCCGGAAATCCTCCAGTATGCGCGTGACGCGAAAAATGATGCCTTCCAGCAACAGGCAGGCAATCTGATGTTCATCAAGATGGTCGACCGGCGCCGAGAAGACGATGCCGGACGTTTCGCGAAAATACGGCGCGCCCAGCCCGTTCGGTTCGCACAGACAGAACAATTGCGTCGATTCGGCCAGGTCTTCCAGCCGGCAGTCCCGGTAAGGATAGGGCGCCAGCGCCGCCGCGATGGAGTTGATCGTGCCTTCGATAGCGCTATGCGGCTTTGAATCCGTGTCCTGATAGACCAGCGTTTGCAGGTAGCCGTCCGGCGGCATCGCGTCTTGCCCGGGCAGATAACGGACCACAAAACCGCCGGTGCCCAGGTTGACCAGCGCTTCCGCGCCGTCGGGCCGGATGCTGGCGATCAGGGCGGCGGACTGGTCCGCGATGTCGGCCTTCAGCGTGCAGCCGTTGTTCAGTGCCAGGTCAAGACCGGCAGAAGGCGTGATGGCCGGCAGGATGTTTAACGGAATCCCGAACAGGTCGCATAAAACCGGTGACCAGTCGGCTTGCCGGACATCCATCAACAAGGTGCGCGCGGCCATGGAAACATCGGTTTGATAGCGGTTGCCGCCGGTCCAGTGATAGATCAGGAAGCTGTCCAGCGTGCCGGCCAGCAGCATGCCTTGTTCCAGGTCGTCGCGCAGCGCCGGGTATTCCTCCAGCAAGACGCGCAGCTTGGGGGCGAAATAATACGGCGTCAGGCGCAGGCCGGTCAGGCTTTTTATCAGGGGCTCTTGCGATCGCAAGGCCTTGCAGCCGGCTTCACCGCGCGTGTCCTGCCAGGAGATCAGCGACGTGACCGGCAGGCCGCTGATCTTGTCCCAAAGCAAAAAAGAGGAGCGCTGGCAGGACAAGCCCAGGCCGGCGTTGCCGCAGGCATCGGCCAGGCACAGATCCAGCAGTTCGGTGGCCGTGGTCAGATAGGCCAGGGCATCGCATTCGCAGATGCCATTCTCGCCCGTAGCGGCCGGCGCCGGGCGCGAAAACACGGCTGCAAATTCGCCGCCGCCGGTCAGCAGGCCGGCCTTCAGGGCGGTCGAGCCCAGATCAAGCGCAATAGTCGGTGTCAATGTCATAGCCATTTTTGTACGCAACTGTTGAGTTGAAGATTCATTGTGGCGCGGTCCCATCCCAGCGCTTCGGCGCCAATGCTAGCCAGGCGCCGCAATTCGGACGGCGCCAGTTTCGCCAGGATCAGCAACGGCAGGCGGCGGCGCAGCAGGTCTTCCAGATGCACGACCATTTCATGGCGCGCGCAAAAAATCAGGTCGGCCATGATGAACGGCAGCGCCGGCGTGATGCGCTGGGCCAGATCCGGCTCCTGCTTGCATAATTGTAGTATGTACGCTACCCGCCTGCCATGGCGGCGCAGCAGCCAGTGTGCGCTGATGCTGTCGATGCCGAGTTGAGTGGCCTGATATAAAACGCTGGCGGACCATTCCGCATAGTCCGTGCCGGGGCTCCACGGAAAGGCTTTGCCGAAGGTCTGGCCGGCGGCGCCGACGCCCAGTTGCCTGCATACCGTATCGACGATGCGTTCGGCATCCTCGCGCGCGGAAGTCAGTTTGCCGCCGATGGAGGACAGCAGGCCATTGCCGGCGATCTTCAGGCTCCAGTCGCGGCTGACGGCCGAGGGCGATGCTTCATCGCCGGACTTCAGCACGCGCAAGCCGGCGAAGCGGCCGATAATATCGTCTTCCGTCCAGTTCGGCTTCTTCAGCACGCGATTGGCTTCGGACAACAGATAGCGGATGTCTTCGGCCTCGACCGCCACCTGTTCGATATCGCCATCATAATCGGTATCGGTCGTGCCGAGCAGCGTCAGGCCGTACCAGGGCATCATGAAAAACACGCGCCCGTCGGCTTGCGCGGTCAGCAGCAAGGCGTCGTTTTCCAGCGCTTTCGGCAGGATCAGGTGCACGCCTTTTGAGAGTCTGTAACGGTTGCCGCCATGCAGACGCGCCGACCATTGGCCGGCCGTGTTGACGATCAGGGCGGCGCTGACCTCAGCGGTCTCGCCCGTGATCCGGTCCCGGCAAACCGCGCCGCGGAGCCGGCCGTCGTGTTCCAGGAGGCGCTCGACCCGGCAGTAATTCAGGCAAACCGCGCCGCTGTCCTCCGAGCCGGCTATCAGTTCCAGCACGAAGCGGGCATCGTCGGTTTGGGCGTCGAAATAGGTGAATCCGCCCGTTAAACCGGCGGTATTGAGGTGCGGAAAACGTTCGGCGAATTCGGCGGCGGAATGGTAGCGGTAAGCCTGGGTTTTGGGAACCGTGCCGGCCAGCAGGTCGTAGAGGAGCAAGCCGATTTTTAATTGCAGCGAGCCCATGCGGCTGTCTTTGTAGACCGGCACCCCGAAACGCAGCGGCCAGACCCGGTGCGGCGCGGCCTGCAGCAGCATTTGCCGTTCCGCCAGGGTTTTTCTGACCAGTTTCAAATCGAGCGATTCCAGGTAGCGCAAACCGCCATGAATCAGTTTGCTGGAGGCGGAAGAAGTCGCGCCGGCCCAGTCGCCCTGATCGACAATGGCGACCTTCAGGCCGCGCAAGGCGGCATCGTAGGCTGTCCAGGCGCCGTAAACACCGCCGCCGCATATCAGTACATCGAAATTCCGCTCTTTAAGCCGCGCAAAATCCCGGTACATAAATCAGGCTCGTGTTTGAATCAGTTTCATTCATGGCGATAGCAGACTCCCGAACTCGATCGCAAGCGGCTATGGCTTGCAGACACAAATTTTCGACCTCATCAGGAAATGAAAATTCATAAGCCCTTAAAATATCTGTCGGGATTTTTAACGCAGTGAGCATAATGCCGGAAGATTTGTCCTAAAAGGCATAGACACTTTGCATGGAATAAAAATTACCGCCGATGATTGTTATAGAGCAAATCTGCCGCCTGGTTTCTGATGTCAATTTTTCTCTGCCAGGCATGAGGCGGCTATGAAAAAACTTATCGCTTCGCTTATGTTGCTCGGCCTGCTCTTGGGTGCCGTCTTGCTTGCGCTTCCGCATCCTCGCGAGCTGTTTTCGCTGATAACGGCCGATGAGCCTTCGGCCTTGCCGGTTCCGGTTCAGGACGTGTCGCCCGGCGCCATTGCCGACACCTGGGGCAGTCCGCGCGGCAGCGACCGCGAGCATAAGGGCATCGACATTTTCGCCGCGCGCGGCACGCCGGTGCTGGCGCCGGTCCGGGGGTTGGTCCTGGATATAGGGCAGAACCGCCTCGGCGGCAATATCGTCAGGCTATTGGGGCCCGGTCTTCAGGTCCATTACTTCGCCCATCTGGATCGCTTCGGGCCTGTTAAAGAGTATGAATTCGTGCAGCGCGGCGATGTCATCGGCTATGTCGGCAATACCGGCAATGCCAAAGGTACGCCGCCGCATCTGCATTATGGAATCTATGCCTATCGCCAGGGCGCGGTCAATCCTTACCCGCTGCTGATGGCGGGGGCGGAAAGCCGGTGAGCTTGGGAATGGGATGAATCGAATAATTGATGTCATGCAGATAGGGCTGCTATTCCGATGACGGCATCGGGCATAAGCAACTTTTAACGGGCACTTTATGGGTTCGGATGAAAATCGGGTATGTTCCAATGAATTGATTCATACTTGAGGTCGGGTAATATTTAGTAACAACTGGGCGTCAAGCCGATTCGGGCAGGGTATAATCAAGCCGGCCCAATATATTTAAGGAAAAGTTTTTGTCTGCTACGGTGAAATATCTATGAATGATGCCGCAATAAGTCCGGACTCCCCGTCGCTGCTGAAAGTCCATACGCAAGTGGGTAATACAGTGGTCAAATTGACAGGCAACTGGACGCTCCGCAATCTGGCGATGGCGCCGTTATTGCGGCATAAGCTCGAAAAACTGGCCAAGGACGAGGCCATGCAATGGGATATGGAGGGTATTGAGGTGCTCGATAGTGGTACGGCCTTGATTCTTTGGCGGGATTGGGGGCAGCGCATGCCGGCATCACTGCGGATACGGCCGGAGCATGAGCGCTTGTTCGAACGCTGGCAGGCGCAGGAAATTGCGGAGCCTGAGCCCGAGGATCCCGGCTCGGTCCTGCTGTTTCATTACCTGCAGCGAACGATCGGAAGTTTCTGGGGGCAATTGCTGGACCTGATCATGCTGTTGGGTCAACTGGCGCTGGATATCGTTTTTCTGTTCCGGCGTCCGCGCGCCGTGCCCTGGCCCGAGATTTCCGGCACGATTTATGAGGCGGGCGTGCGGGCCCTGGGGATTACCGCCCTGGTCGGTTTTTTGATCGGCATCGTGCTCAGTTATCTGTCGGCGCTGCAATTAAAAATTTTCGGCGCTGAGATTTATATTATCGATATTCTGGGCCTGAGTGTGATTCGTGAGCTGGGGCCGCTGCTCGCGGCCATTCTGGTCGCCGGCCGTTCCGGTTCGGCGATGACCGCGCAAATCGGCATCATGCGCGTCACCGAGGAACTGGATGCGCTGTCGGCGATGGGCATTTCCCATTCGTTGCGCTTGATCCTGCCTAAAGTCACGGCGCTGGCGATTTCGATGCCGCTATTGAGCGTCTGGACCAGCGCCATGGCGCTGATCGGCGGCATGGTGTCGGCACAGAATACGCTGGATATCAGTTACCAGCAGTTTTTCCTCAAGCTGCCTGATGTGGTGCCGCTGCTCAATGTTTTTATTGGCCTGGGCAAGAGCGTCGTGTTCGGTTTGATGATCGCGCTGATTGCCTGTCATTTCGGCTTCCGTATCGAGCCCAATACCGAAAGCCTCGGCAATGAGACGACCAATTCGGTGGTGGCCGCCATTACCGTGGTGATCATGATCGATGCCGTGTTCGCCATCCTGTTCATGAATGTGGGCATGCCATGATTGAGCCACCGGTCAATTCGCCCGCATCCATGCCGTCATCGGCGGATACTCCCGGAGCCGCTCCCTGTGGCCCGGAGGACATGCCGCCGGCATCCTTGCCGTCGTACGCGATACGGATGGAAAATATCTGGACCCGCTTCGGGGAGAAGGTGGTTCATGAAAATATCAACTTGTGTCTGCCGCGCGGCGAGATTCTCGGACTGGTCGGCGCATCGGGTTCTGGCAAGACGGTGTTGCTGCGCGAAATTATCGGCCTGCAAACGCCCAGCCAGGGCGAGGTATTCGTGATGGGGCGGTCTTTGAAGAATGTCCAGGCCAACGACAGTCAACGGTTGCGGACCAATTGCGGCGTGCTGTTTCAGAAGGGCGCACTGTTCAGCGTGCTGGACGTGTTCGATAATATTGCCTTCCCGTTGCGCGAACTGGGCATTCGCGACGAGGAATTGATCAAGCACCTGGTGTTCATGAAGCTGGAAAACGTGGGGTTGTCGCCCCGGGATGCCTGGCTGAAACCGGCCGACCTGTCCGGCGGCATGACCAAACGGGTCGCCCTCGCCCGTGCGCTGATCGTGGAACCGGATCTGCTGCTGCTGGACGAGCCGACTTCGGGCCTGGACCCCATTTCCAGCGAGGATTTTGTCGAACTGTTATCGAGGCTGCATCGGGAGCTCAAATTTACGGTCTTCATGGTGACGCATGACCTGGATATATTAAGGGACTTATGCACGCTGGTGGCGGTGCTGGCCGATCACCGGCTGGTCGCGTTCGGACCGCTGGCCAGGGTCTTGGACAGCCAGCATCCTTTTGTCGAAGAATTTTTTCACAATAAACGCGCTGAGCGGGTATTTCATCACTATCAAGAGACTACGCATGGGCAGAAATAATCACGCTTTGATGACCGGCCTGTTTCTGGTCGCTTTAATCACGGCGACGGCGGCCGTGATTTACTGGATAGGCCATTTCGAGCGCGAACGCGATCTGTATGTGATTTCAACGCGCGAATCCGTGTCAGGACTCAATCCCGAGTCCACGGTATTCTACCGGGGCATTGCCGTGGGCAAGGTGCTCAAGGTCCGGTTCGATCCGAGAGATACGGGCACGATTCTGGTGCCGATTGAAGTCGATAAAGACATCACGCTGACCAAGGGCGTCTACGCCACGCTGCGATTGAAAGGCGTTACCGGCCTGACCCAGATCGAACTGCAGGATGCGGGCAACATTCAGGAGGTTTTGCCGCCAGGCAATAACCCTATGACGCGTATCCCGTTAGTGCCTTCGCTGACCGACAGGCTGATGATGTCAAGCGAGGATCTGCTAAAGAAAGCCGAGCAGATCATGGGCCGCCTTAATAGCCTGCTCAGCGAGGAAAACGAGAAAAATATCAGCGATATCCTCCGAAATTTCAATACCCTGACCAACAAGTTTTCCGATTTGCAGACAGGCATCGATAAAGCACTGGCCGGTATTCCTGCGTTAAGCGCCGATGCCCAAAAGACATTGGCCCATATCAACGCCTTGACCGACGATCTGAAGCAATTGACCCGTAATGTGCAGGCACTCAGCAATAAAGCGGAAAGCCTTGCCGATAAAGGCGAAACCACCGGCAATCTGCTGCTGGAAACGACGATGCCGAAAATAAACGATTTACTGGTTGAGTTACAGTCCGCCACGTCGCAGGTCAAACGCGTGGCCACCATGCTCGAGAACAACCCCCAGAGCTTGCTGTTCGGACCGAATGAGCCAGAACCAGGTCCGGGCGAACCCGGCTATAAGGAGCCGAAATGAGATATTCGAGTTTGTTAGTGTCAGCCATTATCATGGCGAGTGCCGGCTGCAGCGTTGCGCCCAAACCGTCGCAGCCTGCGCTGCACGACTTCGGCGCTCCTTATTTACAGTATGAAAACGGAACGTTCGCCAGGCCGGCCGTTACCGTCACCGCGCCCAAGTGGTTACGGGACAACCGCATCCGTTACCGGCTGCTCTACGCGGCACCGACACGGGTAAGGTTTTATGCCTTGGACCGCTGGATTGCGCCGCCGCCGGAATTGTTCGAGCAGCATCTGATCGCCGGGGCCAAGCCGCTGGAGTATTTACTGAATATCCGCCTGATGGATTTTGAGCAGCAGTTCGAAGCGTCGGATCGGGCCCGCGTGGTCATGCGTTTTTATCTGGAAGCCTATGCGCCCGACAGTAAACGCCAGCTCGGCGCTCACGAATTTCATCTGCAACAAGCGACGCAAACGCCCGATGCCGCGGGCGCGGTCATGGCCTTCGCCGGATTGGTGCGGCAGGCCGAAAGCAGAATTCAGAATTGGCTGGCGGGTCTGCCCGAAAGCGGCCAGCCTGATATTGCATCTGAACCGTAGGGCGGGGAATTGTTATCGACGGACAAAAAAAACCTCCCGGAGCCGGTGGCAACGGGAGGTATAAGAGATACAGAATTTGATAAGTTCTGAATTTTCACAGTCCGAGGAGGTATATGAAACGGGTGGAGATAAGCTTTTTTAGCTTGAATCTCATGGCGGCAATTATTGCCGTTAGATGCCGCGTATTATAATGCGACAATATATGGTTTACAATGCGGGTAATTATTAATAGATTGTTTCTATTTTATTGATAATAATCAATCCGGAACAGTTTGGCGTGGCGCTTATGAACGAAAGTTTCTAATCTACAAGTCGACTTTCGTCAACCGAGGAGATTTATCCACCAGGACTTGCGCAAGCCTTTGGGGGCGACTTCAGTCGCCCATTCAGATAAAAGGCGACTGCCAACAGTAGGCGCTTTAGGCGAAGTCGCCCCCACAGGTTTTAAACCCGCTTGTTTCGGCGGATGAACAGGCAAACTGCGTAAGTCCTATCCACGAAGTATATGGATTTTGTCGAGCCCATACAGCTTAGCCTTGGTGAAGCTGAAAAAACTTTGATAAAAAGTGCGGGCCCGGCAAGAGAAAAATGACCTGACTACGGACTTTGCAAGGAGCAAAAAATCAGCCCCGCTGTCATATTTCCCAGTGCCTTTGTCGATGGATATTTGGTCCATCTGAACTTGACCGGAACAGTCAGGCTTTTTATAGTGAATCGATACTATGTTTCATAAGCGCACGTTTATGCGGTAGGTGGCATGGACCGTTGCGAGTCACGATGACCAAAATAAGGAGTGATGATGAAATTTCTTGCCGTTCATCCCAGCCCGCTCATGTATACCAAAGTGTTCCTGCGCCTGGAGCCGCTTGGTCTGGAACAGGTCGCCGACACGGCCCGTCGCCAGGGTTACCAGGTTCGCCTGATCGATTTGCAGGTGGAATCGCATCAGGATCTGTACCGTCTGCTGGATGACTGGCAACCGGACATCATCGCTTTTTCATTGAATTATCTCGCCAATGTCCCGGAAGTGATCGATCTGGCGAAAGCGGCCAAGACCCGTCTGTCTCATAGTTTTGTTTTTATCGGCGGTCATAGCGCTTCATTTACGGCGGAAGAATTGCTGGAGCACGGCGAGGGCAAAATCGATGCGATTTTAAAAGGCGAGGGCGAATCAGGGCTTCCGCTGCTGCTGCAGGCCATCAAGGAAGACCGGGAAAACGTGCACTGCGTGCCCGGCGTCGTGACCATGAACGGCCAAGGCGGCCAGCCGACCTTCATGCCCGATCTGAATGACGTGTCGCCGGCGCGGGATCTGATCAGGCATCGCAAGAAATATTTTCTCGGCACGCTGGATCCGTGCGCGTCGATCGAATTTTCCAGGGGCTGTCCGTGGGACTGCTCGTTCTGCAGCGCCTGGACCTTTTACGGCCGCAGCTATCGCGTGCTGAGCCCTGAAAAAGTCGTCGAGGAAATGCAGCGTATCCGGGAGCCCGGTGTTTTCATTGTCGATGACGTGGCGTTCATTCAGGAAAAGAGGGGCTTTGAAATCGGCGAGGCGCTGGCCCGGAAGGGCATCAGGAAGGAGTATTATCTGGAAACCCGCGGCGACGTGCTGCTGCGCAACAAGGAGGTGTTCAAATTCTGGAAGGAACTCGGCATGAGCTATATGTTTCTGGGCATCGAATCGATCGACGAAGAGGGCTTGGAAAAATACCGCAAACGTATCGATTTGAGCCGCAATTTCGAAGCGCTGGAATTTGCAAGGTCTCTGGGCATCAATATCGCCATCAACATTATCGCCGATACGGACTGGGACCATGAGCGCTTCCGCGTGGTCAGGGAATGGTGCCGGGAAGTGCCGGAGATCGTCAATATCAGTATCAACACGCCTTATCCGGGCACCGAAAGCTGGCTGACCGAGTCTCGCCATCTGACGACGCGGGATTACCGGCTGTTCGATATCCAGCACGCGGTGCTGCCGACCCGCATGCCGATCGAGGAGTTTTACGCGGAACTGGTGGAAACCCAGCGGATCATGTTCACCAAGCACTTGGGCTGGGCGGCGGTGCGCGATGTCGCCAAGATCATCGGCGGCCATTTGATACGCGGCCAGACCAATTTCGTCAGCAATCTATTCAAGTTCGATAAAGTCTTCAATCCCGCGCTGCAGTTGGACGACCACCGCATGCCGGTCAAATACCAGATGAAACCGCCGGTCCGCGATGTGCAATTCGCCAATGCCAAGGCCTTGTCAAAATCCCTTTATGTTCATGAGCCCCTGGGACGCGCCGGTCGGCAGCTGGATGATGATACCGAGCGTTTTGTCGATAAAAGCAGGGGCGCATGAGCCGTATGCAGAGTACGCACCCGTAACCATTCTGGAATCAAGCCACAATCAGATCCGGCGTTGAAAATGCGGGTAATGCTGGGAGCGATGCCTTTATGCCCTTTAGGGTACACATCGCGACTTGCCGGGCGGTTTTAAATCACGAGGCAGGCGCCGTTCCAGGGGACGGCAACAGGCCGGAAACGGCCTTGACCTGAAGGGTATTGTTTTTAGCCGAATCCATAATCCATATAGGTGTCCTTACATATTGTGTATTCAGTTTGAAATACGTACTGTCGATTTATGGGGAAATTGATTAGCCTGAATATTTCACCACGAAGGACACGAACGCCTCCAAGGATGGAGGCGGTAGAATTGCGTCTGGAACAGCAATCGAGTACACGAAGGCTTTTCAATTCAAATACTTAGAAATATTTCATGATGAGCTTATGAAGTTATCGGTAATAAATGATAACGCCATGATTTTCTTCGTGTTCTCTGTGGTTTCATGAAATATCCGGGTTAGCAATTTTGCCGTGGTGATGTATGAGCATTTTCAGCCAAAAACCGCCAGTCAGTTTCTTTCAATAAATTTCGAATAGTTATAGCAATCAGACGTTACTTGGAAGCAACCCATGAAATCAAACGAAAGGGGAACTCCATGAAAGAGCAGGTTGTAACACACGAAGGCACGTTCGGGCTCTACTTGGACCCGGAAGACAAAGAAGAGAGGATTTTTTCGGGCCTTGGAAGTCCGGTCGTTCTTACGTTGAGGATGTCTTCCCCGCCTGTCGAGAGCATTGTGGAAGTAATGGTGGACGGTCATCAGATCACCGATGGAGTGATTAAACAAGTGGGGCTTGAGTCGCGAACATTCCGGATAGAAAAGGCGGAGACAATCGACTTGGTGCTGCGGGAAAAAAGTACATCGGCAACCGGCACTTATACCATTAGCGTTCTCATCTGACTCGCAAAAGGGTCATGAGCAGGCCCCAAGCAATGGACCGCCTCCCAGGACAGGAAATGATCCCGTCATTTTTCTGCATTCACCCCATCCATGGGATTATGGAGGCGGCTGAGTTGGTCTGGAACAGCAATCGAGAACACGAAGTCTTAAGTTATTGATTAACTCTTCGTGTCCTCGGAGATCTTCGCGGTAAATAGGCTTTTTATGACATTTTCGCTAACTCTTTCACGGTCTTGTTGCGATAGGCCATTTTCCGGGATTTTCCCGACATTCAAAGGATATCCGGAATCGTCCGCTTATGCCGTGAACGGTCAGTTTGTGATCCGGCCCAACGCCAGCGTCAAACACTTTTGATCTCAGACTCAATCTGAAATTCCTGACACATTCCTGACACAGTGCAGGCCGCATCGAAGCTGCGGATCTCGAACAGCGCCTCGCTCAGGCTCATTTCGCCGGCTTCCAGGAGCTTGCCGACCAGATGCTCGGTCAGCGGCATGAGCCTGGCCAGCACGGCCTTGGTTTCGCCATACAGGCGCTCGCTCTGCGCTTCCATGATGCTGCGCGTTTCCTCGTCGACCTCGCGGCTCTCGCTGGAGAGCGCGCCGAAGTTCAGGCGGGTCTTGCGGTACATGCCCATCTCGCCCACGGCGTGGTGCAGCAACTTCGTCACGCGGGTGATGTCGTTGTGCGCACCGTTGGTCGTGCCTTCCTCGCCAAAGAACAGTTCCTCATTGGCCATGCCCCCCAGCAGCACGCGCACATCATGTTCGATGTCGCCCTTGGTCTTGAGCAGGTTGGTCCCCTGTTTGTGGAAGACAAAGCCCAAGGCGTTGGTGCGCGGGTTGGCCTTGAGCGAAATCTTGATGGTCTTCATGTCGTCCAGGATCTGCTCCCAGTTGTCGTTGGTCAGCTGGCGCTCGCGCGCGAGATCCATCAGGAAGTGGCCCCATTCGTGCACGGCGATGATGCGGCGGTCGCGCTCGCGTTCCTTCGTGGCGTTGGCGT
Source organism: Methylobacter sp. BBA5.1 (assembly GCF_000746145.1). NCBI lineage: Bacteria > Pseudomonadati > Pseudomonadota > Gammaproteobacteria > Methylococcales > Methylococcaceae > Methylobacter > Methylobacter sp. BBA5.1. The sequence continues at coordinate 114,419 of NZ_JQKS01000014.1, read as the reverse complement.
TGACGTTGCCCACCAGCACGCGCTCGGCGGCCTGCATCAGGGTATCGGCGCCGATCATCCCGCCCGTCTGCACGGCCGTGATGCCCGCCTGGTTGACAATGGTTTCCAGATCGGCCGGGCTGCGGCCTTCGGTCACTTCCACCAGATGGCGCAGGTCCAGATCGGGCAGCACCTTATCGGCCCGCTGGCCCAGGTAGTGGCCGATGATAGCCAGCCGCTCCGCCCGATTGGGCATGCGAAAGTCCACTTTCATCTGAAAGCGGCGCAGCATGGCCTCGTCCATCTCCATGGTTTCGCTGTTGAAGTTGCTGGCCACGATCCAGATGATTTCCGCTTCGTTCCTGCTGCGCACGCCATCCAGCACAGACAGAAACGTGTTCGCGGTGTCGTCGTCGAACTTGCGGCGGCCGCCGCGCTTCATGAACAGATCCTGCGCCTCGTCCAGGAAGATGATGCAGTGCTTGCGCCGCTTGGCCATGGCCACGATACGGCTGAGTGTGTTCGAGCCGCCGGACACGAAGCCCGTTTCCAGATTGGCCGCGGAATGAAACAGGATGGGCAGCCGCAGTTCCTTGGCCAGGTAGCTGGCCAGCTTGGTCTTGCCGGTACCCGCCGGGCCGCTGAACATCACATTGAAGGGCTTGAATATGCCGTACTCGGCATATTCCGCGCGGCGTTCATATTGATCCTTGATCTGGGCCACCTCGGCCTTGATGTCATCCATGCCCACCAGGTCGTCGATGGAGCCGTGCACCTGTGCCGGTTCGATGAACTTGAGCGACTTGTGCTGGCTCTTGAGCTGGAAGTACAGGAAGCCCAGCACGCCGAGCGTCAGTACGACCGTCAGTCCGCCGCTGACGCGGGCCTTCCAGTTGTCATTCTCGGACTGCGGGCGGGCACTGGCAAAGCGCTGATCCAGGAGTTCGAACAATTCAAGGCTGCCGGGGTCGAGCTCTGCGCGCGGGATGAAGGCCAGCTTGCTGCCCCAGGGCGCAGTGACGGCCTTATCGGCGAAGATCTTGGCCTCCATGTCGCTAGGGTAATAGGCATGCAGTTTGTCCTGCGATTCGACCAGGATGATGCGCTCCGATACGTTCCACAGCAGCGGTTCGTAGACCACGGTGATGCGCTCGACCGGGTTCGTTTCCAGGAAGCTCAGCACCGAGCCGGCACCGAACACCACGGGCAGCTTATCGTTGAGAGTCCACGCCTCCTCGCCCGCCGTCATGGACTTGACCTGCTCAGCCACGGCGGCCTGTTTCTGGATGAGTATGAACGAATAGATGCCGGTGACCGGAATCAGGAGGGCAACGGCCAGCACCGTCAGCTTGATGGTTATCGATTGGATCACAAACCAGTCCTGTAGCCGGCTGGCAGACTTCTTGATGGCGAGCCTAAGACGCGTTGCGGCCGGAGCCGCATCGCTGGGATTAGACAAATCTGACATGAAAGTTCCTCAAAGCGGGCGCTAGTCATATTCCGGAGCCGGAGCATGATCACGCTGAACAAAAGTCCTTTAGATCCTGATTCAAGCTCGAGGTTCCGTTGCTTTTGTGCGAATCCAGAGAAACCGGAGCAGCAAGGCTGGAAGAAGAGCTGGTGAATAAACCCGGATGTTTTATGAAATATCCGGGTTAGGTGCCGGAGTCAATTGTCAGCGTGACATCAGTCACTCATTCTTTCACAGTCTCGTATACCCTAACGGGTTCAACCCGGCGTTGAGCGATCAGGCCGATCAATGCTGCTGTGCAGTAGATAGAGCAGTAACGGTCATTGTTTTGTTTCTTGTGAAACAAACCTCAGCATTTCTTTATCTATGGTTTATGTACTGATGGGGCTTGCTGACGGTGAGGGCGGAATCAGGCAACAGATCGCTTTTATTGCCGGCGCATGGTGCGGAGATCACTGTAACTCAGCTGATTGGCCGGTTATGCAGCCGCTCCATGGGATATTACCTTTGTCCGAGTGTCAAACAGAAATGGTCATGAGCAAGATGCGGCATAAGAATTATCTTCAATGTTACAAGCGTTCACTCATCGCAGTGATGTCCGTACTGCTCATGACAGGTGTCGTTACGCTTCCTCTTGGCGCCGCCGAAGCGCCGCTGAAAAGCGCCTCCCTCATGCCGCTATGGAGTCCTCAGGCCCAGTTTGCCGGCTATTACGTGGCGCTGGACAAGGGCATCTATGCCCGGCATGGGATTGATCTCGAAATCCTCAGGGCCGGGCCCGGCTGTTCTCCTGCTGAAGAGCTCAAGAACGGCACGGCCGATTTTGCCATTCTTTGGTTGACAACCGCCCTGCAGCATCGCGCCGAGGGCGCTGAACTCGTTAACCTGGCCCAAATCATCCAGCGCTCGGCGATGATGCTGATCTCGAAAAAATCGGCCGGCATCGAAACCATCGAAGATATGAACGGCAAGAAAGTGGGGTTGTGGGAAGGCGACGTGTCGATACCGCCGCGCACGCTGTTCGCCAGGCACGGCATCAAGGTTCGGGAAGTGCGCCAGTCCCACACCGTCAATCTCTTCCTGCGCGGCGGCATCGATGTAGCTTCCGCCATGTGGTTCAACGAGTACCACACGCTGCTCAATTCGGGCATCGATCCCGAGGAATTGAACGTCATCTTTCTCAGGGACCAGGGCATGAATTTTCCGGAGGACGGGATCTACACGATGGAAAAGACGCTGCGCGACGCTCCTGTCATGGTGGAAGCCTTTGTCAACGCATCGCTGGAGGGATGGCGCTATGCCTTCGACCATCCCGACGAGACGCTGGATATCGTCATCAAACACATGCGCGAGGCGCATTTACCGGCCAACAGGATGCACCAGAAATGGATGCTGGAACGGATGCGGGACCTGATGAAGCCTGTCGATCCCCAGGCAACACCCGGCTATCTTGTCGAGCAGGACTATGAAGCCGTAGCCCGCGCCATGCAAAAACACGGCCTGATTCAAGGCTACCCCGACTACAGCGTCTTTGTCTGGAGGGCCGATGCCGGGCAAAGATAGCATTGTCATCAGGCTCGTTCTGGTTATCACGCTCTTCAGCGCCGTCATCTTTGCCGTCACGCTCGGCTATAACTATTACCGGTCCCGCGCCATTCTGCAAAACGAGCTGGAAAGCAATGCGCACAACCTTGCCATGTCACTGGTGCATCGGGTAGAGGCCCAGCTGACAGCGGTTGCCAAAGTGACGGCGGGAGTAGCCCTCTCGCTGGAAATCAGCCGGCATACGGAGCGGGAACTCCTCGATCTGATCAGAGCCACCGTCGAAAACAATCCCGAAATTTACGGATCGGCCGTCGCCTTTGAGCCCTATGCCTTCAGTGCAAGCAAGCGCCTGTATGCGCCTTATTATTACCGCGATAAGGGCAAGATCGCCTTTAGCCGCCTGGAAGACTCCTACCTCGACGTGCCTTATCTGTACTGGGACTGGTATCAGATTCCGCGCGAGCTGGGCAGACTCGAATGGAGCGAGCCGTACTTCGATGAAGGCGCCGGCAACATTCTGATGTCGACCTGTTCGGTCCCTTTCTACGAGGGCACCGGCGCTGCCCGGCAACTCAAGGGAATCGTGACCGCCGACGTTTCCCTTGAGGCGCTGACGAACTATATCTCCTCCGTCAAGATACTCAGGACCGGCTACGCGGCCCTGCTGTCCCGCAACGCGATGATACTGGCCCACCCGTTAAACGAGGCCATCATGAACGAAACGTTCTTCAGCATCGCGGAGGCGCGCAATAATCCTTACCTGCGGGCGCTCGGCAAGAAAATGGTCCGGGGCGAATCCGGCTTCGTACATTACACCAGCATAGTCGGATTCACGAGCTGGATGTATTACACGCCGATCCCCTCGACCGGCTGGACGCTGGCCGTCGTATTCCCCGAGGCGGAGCTGCTGGAGAATGTCAGAAAGTTAAGCATGACCATGGCGGCGATGGGATTGGGCGGGATATTGCTGCTGACCCTGGCGGTCATCTCCATTGCCCGCGCCATTACCAGGCCGCTGCGCTTGCTGACGGCGGCGACCGATGAGATCGCCGCCGGCAACTTCGACGTGCCGTTGCCGGCGGTGCGCTCGAATGACGAGGTCGGGATGCTCGCGCACAATTTTCAGCTCATGGAGCAGTCGCTCAAGGAATATATCCGGAACCTGACCGAGACCACCGCCGCCAAGGAACGGATCCAGAGCGAGCTCAAGGTGGCGACCCAGATTCAGGCGAGCCTGCTGCCGCGTATTTTTCCTCCCTTTCCCGAACATCCCGAGTTTGAGATTTACGCCTCCATGGTGCCGGCCAAAGAGGTGGGGGGCGACTTCTACGACTTTTTCTTCATCGATGAGAACAATCTGTGTTTCCTGATCGCGGACGTTTCCGACAAGGGGGTTCCCGCGGCGCTGTACATGATGGTGGCCAAAACCCTGCTGAAGACCGAAGGCCAGCGGCTTGGCGAGCCCGACCGGATGCTGGCCTCCGTCAACCGGATTCTCGCCTCGGACAATGACAGCTGCATGTTCACGACGGTGTTCTGCGCCATCCTGGACACCACGACCGGCCACGTGCGTTTCGCCAATGCCGGACACAATCCGCCGTTGCTTATTGACTCGCAAGGCGTGCGCTATCTGGCCTTGGAATCCGGTCTGATGCTGGGCGCGATGGCTGAAACCGTCTTTGTGACCGAGCGTCTGACCCTGGAACGGGAAGGCATTCTGTTTCTCTATACCGATGGCGTGACCGAAGCAAAAAGCGGGGAAGAGGCGTTGTATGGCGAGGAACGCCTGCTCAGGGCATTGCAAAGCGCGCCGCAAGCGGACCTCGCCAACCTGGTCCATTACATCGGCGCCGAGGTGGCGCATCATGCCGGAGACGCTCCTCAATCGGACGACATCACCATGCTGGCGATAAAAATGAAGACCAATAATGTCAATCGGCAACAGGCAGGGAAGGGACATGACTAAACCGACGCAGTTAACGCTGATTATTCTGGCGCTCATCGCTTTTGCCGCCGGCTGCGAAAAAACCGAAACGGTCATCGCCCGCCTGGATGATGCGGAAACGGCAAGAATCGGCGTGATGACCGGCTCAACCGGAGAAGCCATCACGACGGCCAGGTTCCCCAAGGCGCAGGTCAAAAGCTTCGACGATATCATGGACGCCGTTGCCGCGATGAGCTCCGGCCAGCTCGATGCCATCGTGACGGCATATCCGGCGGCGCTTCAGGTCACGAAGAAAAATCCGGCATTGGGCCTGCTGCCCGAGCCGCTGGCTTACGAAGACACCGCGATCGCGGTCAAAAAAGGCAATGACGAGCTGTTGGCCGCCTTGAACCGGATCATCTCCGAACTGAAGAGCGACGGGACCCTCGAGTCGATGAAGCGGCGCTGGTTCAAGCCGGATCTGGCGCCTTACGAAGAACTGGACATCGTGCTCCCCAAGGCAGGAACGCCGCTGAAAATAGGCGTCAGCGCCACACGCGAGCCGTTCAGTTTCGTGGACAAAGCCGGACGGGTCAGCGGCCATGACGGCGAGCTGGCGCGCATTATCGGCGCCAGACTCAACAGGCCGGTCGAGTTTTTCAACATGAAATTCATGGCGCTGATCCCGGCGCTGCAATCGGGCAAGGTGGACATGATCGTAACCGGCATGACCGCAACCGATGAACGCAAAAAATACGTCGATTTCACCCAACCCTATTACGCCAACGCGCAGGTCATGCTGGTCAGGCGGCTTCCGGCCGGCGGACGGGAACCGGCTGCCCGGCGCGCCGGACAGCTTGCCTCCGTTGAAGACCTGAAAGACAAGCGCATCGGCGTACTGGTCGGCTCCGCGCATGACACTTATGCGACCAAAAACTATCCGGATGCAACCCTTCTGCAATACAAGACGCCCGCCGATGTCGCCCTGGCGGTCAAGACCGGCAAGGTCGATGCCGCCCTGTTCGATGCCGAGCCCTTGCGCGAAATCCTGCGCCAGGACGACAGTCTGGGTGTTTTGGAGGCGTCCCTGTTTTCCTTTGACGTAGGCGTCGGCTTCAAAAAAGGCAATGAGGCACTGAGGGATCAGTTCAATCAGTTTCTGGCCCGGATCAAGCAAAACGGCATCCACGCCGACATGATCCGGCGCTGGATGGAAAAAGGCGACACGCGCATGCCGGTCATCGACAACCCCGGATCGAATGGCGTTCTGGTCGCCGGCGTCAGTGATGTCGGGCTGCCCTTTACCGCGGTCAAGGATAACCGGCTGGTCGGGTTCGATATCGAACTGGCGGAACGGTTCGCCGCGTCTCTCGGCAAAACGGTCGAATTTTCCAACATGGAGTTCGGCAGCCTGATCGTCGCCGTTTCGACCGGCAAGGTCGACATGATCGCCAGCTCCATTTATATAACGGACGAACGAAAACGGCAGATCAATTTTTCCGATCCGTATTATGAAATGGGCACCAGCGTCTTCGCCCTCAAAAAGAGTATTGCCGCTTATGACGCCGGACCCGGCGCGGCAACCGGGGCTCCCTCGTTCCTCGAAAGGACAGCCACCAGCTTTCGCAGCAACATCATGCAGGAAAACCGTTACCTGCTGATCTGGAACGGATTGAAAACCACACTGGTCATTTCCATTTTCTCGACGCTCCTGGGCACACTGCTGGGCGCGCTGGTCTGCTTCATGCGCATGTCGCCGCGGACCGTGCTCAATCTGCCGGCCAGGGTTTATATCAATATCATCCGTGGCATGCCGGTGCTGGTACTGTTGATGCTGATCTTTTATGTGGTCTTCGCGTCGGTCAATATCAGCCCGGTGCTGGTGGCGATTATCGCCTTCGGGATGAATTTTGCCGCTTACGTCTCCGAAATCTTCCGGTCCGGCATCGAAGGGGTAGGCAAAGGCCAGATCGAGGCCGGCATCGCCATGGGCTTCACCCGGGTCAAGACCTTCGTGTTCATTGTGCTGCCGCAGACCGTGCAGCGCATTTTGCCGGTCTACAAAGGGGAGTTCATCTCGCTGGTGAAGATGACGTCCATTGTCGGCTACATCGCGGTCCAGGACCTCACCAAGGCCAGCGACATCATTCGCAGTCGTACCTTCGACGCGTTCTTTCCGCTGGTCATGGTGGCGATTCTGTATTTCGTGATCGCCTGGATTCTGATGCTGTCACTGGAATACCTGGAACGGATGACCGACCCGAAATACAAACGGCGCAAGGCGGCCAGACCATGATCCGGATCGAGCACCTGTCAAAAAAATTCGGCGACCTGACCGTGCTGAAAGACATCACGACCGACATCAAAACCGGCGAAGTCGTTTCCATCATCGGCCCGTCCGGTACCGGCAAGAGCACCCTGCTGCGCTGCCTCAACCTGCTTGAAATGCCGAGCGGCGGGTCCATTTATATCAATGGCGTGGACATCCTGGACAAGAACACCGATGTCGCCAAAATACGCCAGAAGATGAATATGGTGTTCCAGTCATTCAATCTTTTTTCCCACCTGTCGGTGATGGAAAACCTGACCCTCGGGCCGATCAAGCTGAAGGGCATGAGCAAGCCGGCCGCGCAGGCCAAAGCGCTGGAACTGCTGCGTCTGGTCGGGCTGGCCGAGAAAGCCGGCAATTACCCGGACGAGCTTTCCGGCGGCCAGCAGCAGCGCGTGGCGATCGCCCGCTGCCTGGCCATGGAGCCGGAGATCATCCTGTTCGACGAGCCGACTTCGGCGCTGGACCCCACCATGATCAGGGAAGTGCTCGCGGTCATCCATCGCCTGGCCAGGGAGGGCATGACCATGGCGATCGTCACCCATGAAATGGATTTTGCCCGGAATGTATCGAACCGGGTGCTGTACATGGACGAAGGGCTGATCTACGAAGAGGGCACGCCGGAGCAGATTTTTGAGCACCCGCAAAAGGCCAGGACCCAGGCTTTCATCAACAGGATTCTCAGTTACACCCGGCGCATCAGCTCGCCGGACTACGACCTGTACGCCATGAATGCGGAAATCGAAGCCTTTTGCGAAAAGCAGATCCTGCCAAAGCAGACCCGAAACGACTTGCTGCTGGTGGTTGAGGAATTGCTGCAAATCTACAAGCCTTACCTGCGCACGGCAGTGCTGGACATGACCATCACCTATTCGGAAAAGACCGAACGCCTTGAGCTGGTCTGCGAAAGCACCGGGGAACAGGCCAATCCGCTGGAAAGCGAGCGCTTGACCGATGACCTGGGGCTGATGATTATCAGGAACTTGACCGAAAGCATCGACTACCGCTGGATCGACGGCAAAAACAGATTACAATTCCTGATCAAGACCAATCGTCCGTGAGGAATAGCATCCATGGATTTGCACACCAGAGTAGAAAGCCATGCCACCGTGGTAACAATCAGCGGCAGGCTGGACGCGGTTACGGCGCCCGAGTATGAAAAAAGAATCCGGGAAATGATCGACAGCGGCGCTGTTTCCTTTGTGGTTGACTTTGACCAGGTTGACTACATCAGCAGCGCCGGCCTGCGGGCGTTGCTGCTCATGACCAAATTGCTGAATGCCAAAGGGGGCAGGGTGTGTCTGGCGAATGTCGGAGGCAACGTCCGGTCGGTATTTGAAATGTGCGGTTTCTGCGCCGTGTTCAGGATGGAGAATTCCGTCGCCGAGGCGCTCGCCGCACTTGCCTGAACAGGGCAAGCCTCTACTGCGCAGTCTGATGAGGCAGGCGTTTGCGCAAAACAATCACATTGCCGGTACCGTCGTAATCGGCATGGACCTCGTCCATCAGCTTCTTCACCATATGCACCCCGAGCCCGCCGATCGGGCGATCATTAACATCCAGATCCAGATTGGGCTCAGGGGCCTGCATGAAAGGGTCGAACCGGGGCGCGTCATCCCGAAGCAGAATTTCCAGCCAGTCGTCCGATATAATCAGTTGGACCTGCATGAACCGGTCGGCGGCACCCTTGAGGCCGTGAACAATAACGTTGGTTATCAACTCTTCCAGACACAGGTTGACGGAGAAGGCCAGATCGCGATCGGGCAGAACCTCGTTGACCGCATCGGCCAGTGTTTCGATTGCTTCGAGTCGCGCAGGCACCCGGCAATCCAGCAACACCTGCTTGTCGTGCCCGCAAGGACGGGATTTCATGAATCTGGCTTCCTGAGTCTGGGTGGGTTTGTAGGATTCCATCACATTAAGACTCGAATCTCAAAAGAGTATTCTATTGGGACTCCGGTTTTTAGCGTTTTTGGTTCTTTCCAATAAAAACCTATCGTGTGGCATGATACAAAATGTAGGGTGCGCACCGCGTACCTTTAACAGCCGGGCATCACTCACCCGTACATTGAATGCTGTCGAGACCGGCATAGTCTTCAATTCTCGATCCCCAGCGTTCCGGGTAAAAGCCTTGTTCCAGCCAATGGTGAAACGACGAATAAGGCCAGTCAATGACATGTTTGACCAGCCCGTGCTTTACCGGATTGAAATGCAGGTAATCGAGGTGGTTCTGGTAATCGCGTTCATCGCGCAGCGCGTGTTCCCAAAAGCGCCGCTGCCAGATGCCACGCCGCCGGTAGCGCAGGCGCGAGGCGGTCACCGATTGTTCGGTGCCGCCCGCAGCCAGCCAGGTCTGAGTGAAGTATTTTTTGACGATGCCCCAGCGTTTGGAGTAATCGCAATCAACGACCGGCAATGTCCAGATGGCATGGATATGATCAGGCAGCATCACCAGCGCATCGACGCGGAACGGCAATTGTTGCCGGCAATGCCGAATCGCCTCCCGCAAGCAATTCCGTGCCACATCGTTCGCCAGAATACCCGCCCGGCGTTCCGTCACCACAGTAAAGAAATACGATCCTCCCGGCACGTAACAACGATGATAATCAGACATCCCAATCTCCGAAAAAACACGAGCAACCATATTACAACGCCAAATCCACCGTAGGGTACGCATTGCGTACCATTTTCAAAGCTTTTTCGGAGAACCAGACCTCAAAAGGTACGCGGTGCGTACCCTACGGGGCTAGAATGCCCGCCCGGCGTTCCGTCACCACAGTAAAGAAATACGATCCGCCCGGCACATAACAGCGACGATAATCAGACATCCCGATCTCCGAAACAATACGAACGACAATATTACAACGGTAAAACCATCGTAGGGTATGCATTGCGTACCATTTTCAAAGTTTTTTCGGTGAACCAAACCTCAAAAGGTACGCGGTGCGTACCCTACAGAGCTTTTGCGGCGTCCCGCTTGAGCGTAGGGTTAAAGGTTGTAGTTAAAGTGCTGAGATTCGCCATAGTCATAGATGCTTACTGATGAACCGTTAACAGTGCCGGTGTAATGATGACCGCTACCGTAGTCGTAACCCTTGAACTGAGTTCCAGAAACTTCGAGGGATACGTGGGCGCTAATTCCGTAGTCGTAGATCTGTGGTAGTGTTCCCGAAAAGTGGCAACTTCGATCATAGTCATACACATTGACACTTCCGCTGTTGACGGAGCCACCAATGCTTACATGCCGTGATTGAGAATAGTCATATACATGCGACCCGCCAGTCCCAGAGATGGTTTTGCAGGCTACGTAAGCGATGCATGCGCGAGTGTTCGGTGTCATGGAAACCTCTAACAAGTGTTATCTGAATCTGGATAACATGCAAATTAAGTATGTTATCCAGCATTATTTTTAAAAGTTGTTCTTTATTCGATTTAAGCTCAGCAGGGGCGATTCGACATTAAATAATCCACCTCATGCAGCGTCGCTACGAAGCCCAACCCTCATCAACCACATTTACTCTCCCCACAGTTCAAACAAGTCATACACCCATCCATCAACACCATGGCTTTGGTGCTGCATTTGGTGCAGAGTACGGCTTTCTCGGGAAACGTCTGGCCTTCCGATTCGCCATGCTGAGCTTCAAACTCGCGGCGTTTTTCTTGCAGAAACTGTTTCTGATGATCACTCATCACTTCCGGCTTGATCATGCCGATGTGTTTCAGGTGCGATTCGATGGCGTAGCCGATTTCGGCGACCAGTGATGGCATGAATACGCCGCCTTTCTTGAAGTAGCCGCCGCGCGGGTCGAATACGGCTTTCAGCTCTTCGACCAGGAAGCAGGCGTCGCCGCCTTTTCTGAACACGGCCGAGATAACGCGCGTCAATGCCAGTACCCACTGGAAATGCTCCATGTTTTTGGAGTTGATGAAGATTTCGTAAGGATGGCGCTCTTCGTGGGGCGTGCCCTGGTTTAGGATCATGTCGTTGATGGTGATGTACAAGGCATGTTCCGATTGCGGCGTTTTGATTTTGTAGGTGGAGCCTACCAATACTTCGGGCCGCTCGACATTTTCGTGCATGCGTTCCAGCGCCTGCTGTTCTTCTTCCTTCTTGGCCGCTTCGGTGGTGTCTTTGGTCAGTACTTTGTAGCCGACGATTTTTTTATTTATCTTATGTATCATGTCTGTAACCTCGATTAAAACTTGCCGTAGTAGCCTTCTTTCAAGGCATCAAACAGGTTGGCGGCGGTGTGGATTTCGCCGTCGTATTCCACTTCTTCGTTACCTTTCAGTTCGACCACATGGCCGTCTTCGAGCGTGAACTGGTAGGTGGTGTTTTCCAGATCCGATTCCTTGACCAGCACGCCCTGGAATACTTCCGGGTTAAAGCGGAACGTGGTGCAGCCTTTCAGGCCTTTGTCATAGGCGTATTCATAGATCGACTTGAAGTCTTCGTACGGATAATCGGTCGGTACGTTGGCGGTTTTGGAAATCGACGAGTCGATCCATTTCTGCGCGGCGGCCTGGATGTCGACATGCTGTTTGGGCGTGACGTCGTCGGCCGATATGAAATAGTCCGGCAGCTGCTGATCCGGCTCCTGGCTGTACGGCATTGCCTTGGGGTTGACCAGGGCGCGATAGGCCAGCAGTTCGAAGGAATAGACATCGACTTTTTCCTTGGATTTTTTGCCGGCGCGGATGATGTTGCGCGAGTAGTGGTGCGCAAAGCTCGGTTCGATGCCGTTGCTGGCGTTGTTGGCCAGTGACAGGGAGATCGTGCCGGTCGGTGCGATCGAGCTGTGGTGCGTGAAGCGCGCGCCGGTCTCGATCAGTTGCGCGACCAGTTCGGGCTCGACCTGGGCCAGTTGCTGCATGTAGCGGCTGTATTTGGCGTGCAGCAGCTTGCCCGGCACCTGATCGCCGACCTTGTAGCCGTCGGTGACCATTTCAGGGCGTTTGTGCAGCATTTCGCCGGTGACGCTGAACATCTGTTCCATGATCGGAGCCGGGCCTTTTTCCTTGGCCAGCTCAAGGCCTTCCTTCCAGCCTTCCACGGCCAGGATTTTGGTCACTTCCTCGGTAAATTGCAGTGAACGTTCGTCGCCGTATTTCATGCCCAGCATGGTGACGGTCGAGCCCAGGCCCAGGTAGCCCATGCCGTGGCGGCGCTTGCTGAGGATTTCGTGTTGTTGCTCGGGCAGGGGCAGGCCGTTGATTTCGACGACGTTGTCGAGCATGCGCGTGAAAACGCGGATGGCTTTGCGGAATGTGTCCCAGTCGAAATGGGCTTCGGTGGTGAACGGCTTCTTGACGAAACGGGTCAGGTTGATGGAGCCCAGCAGGCAGCTGCCATAGGGTGGCAAGGGCTGTTCGCCGCAGTTATGCGCATGCAGGCCATTGGCGTCGAATGTATTGATGCCGGGAACCTGTATGTCAAATACATCTTCGGTTCCATCGGGATCGACCGATTCAACGGTGGCGACGAAGCGCTCCCGGTTTAATGACCGGCGATAATTTTTTAAGGAGGTTTCAAGTTGAGCGGCTTTGCTGCTGTCGGTAAAGTTTATCAGTTCCCGATAAACGGCAAGATTGTCGCCACTGATAACGAGTTCATGCTGCGGGGAAATTTTGTAATCGGCGGCGCCGCCTTTACCGTCAGGCAGTTTTGTTATGCCGGCTGGACGACGGTGGCGATAGAGCGTGGAGTTGATGCCCAGGCGAAGCAACATGCGCTGTACCGCTTCTAAACGCGGAAGGTCCGATTGGGACAGGCGAACACTGACGCCTTGATTGCCTTGAACTGAGCCGTCAGCGTCAAAAAATCCTTGCAGGAAACCCCGGTAAAAATCGCTGGAGGCCATTTCGACTTGTGCGGTGATGCATTTATTGCCGGGCGACATGCCTAACTCTTCGGCCAGAGCCTTCAGGCCGGCAAAACTGAGTCTGAATTCGTTTCTGCCAGGTATTTCCGACCAGCCTTTAAAGTCGCTGCGCGTATTGAATTCGGTCGCGGCGATCATGACTTTATCCATAACTGCATTGGCGCCGCTATTCAGCATGCCGATATCGCTGTTTGTGACTTGCGCGCTTTTCCAGACAGACAGCACGGCTTTATCTTCTTTTAAGGTGCCGTCGCCGACTAATAATCCGATTAAATAGCCTTGGTTTCCGGTGTATTTGCCTTGCCAGCGGTTATACTGGCGATGGTTGTTCAGCAAGACCTGGTCGCCGGCTGCAAGCTGGCCTGCTTCGCACCATTCGGTTTCCAGGTTATGGCGGTCCAGGCGGGTGACTTTACGCACGCGGTGATCAGGGGTCAGACGCAAGCTGAAGCCTTCTTTTGTTCTCAAGCGGACTACATTTTTGGTCGCGGTTTTGAAGAAGCCGTCAGCGCCGGACAGGTGCAATTTGCCGTCGACTAAGACGTTGATTTGCTGGCCTAGAATAGAGCCAATCTGTCTTGGGCCTTGCTCGGTTTGAACCCAGGTGTCGCCTGTCACGCAAGGATTGGTCGCGCGGATTTTCTCGCAGAACCAGTTGTTGTTCATTTCGTTGACCTTGTCGATCAGGATGAATCCGGGTTCGGCGTAGTCGTAAGTGGAACTCATGATGATGTCCCACAGGCGGCGCGCGGGAATCGTTTTGGTGACCCGGCAGGCGAGCAGGCCGTCTTCGTTGACGATATAGCCGTCCTTGCCGGGCAGGTCGCGCCAGATGATTTGCTCGGGATTGTTCAGGTCGAGCTTGTCCAGTTTGAGCTCTTTTTCGGTAATAGGGAATGACAGCGGCCAGGGCTTGTCATTTTTGACGGCTTCGACGAATTCGGTGGTGATCAGCAGCGACAGATTGAACTGGCGCAGACGGCCGTCCTCGCGCTTGGCGCGGATGAATTCGACGACGTCCGGATGGCCGACATCGAAGGTCGCCATCTGGGCGCCGCGCCGGCCGCCGGCCGAGGAAACAGTGAAACACATCTTGTCATAGATATCCATGAACGACAGCGGACCGGAGGTGTAGGCGCCGGCGCCGGAGACGTAGGCGTTTTTGGGCCGGAGGGTCGAGAATTCGTAGCCGATGCCGCAGCCGGCCTTCAGGGTTAATCCGGCTTCGTGCACTTTGCCCAGGATGTCATCCATCGAATCGGCGATGGTGCCGGAAACGGTGCAGTTGATGGTCGAGGTGGCGGGCTTGTGTTCCAGGGCGCCGGCATTGGAAACAATGCGGCCCGCCGGGATCACGCCCTGACGCAGGGCCCACAAAAACTCCTTGTAGGACTGCTCTTGCCGGGTTTTGTTCTTTTCCACTTCGGACAGCGCCTTGGCCACGCGTTGATACGTTTCATCGATTGTGGCATCGATAGCGACACCTTCTTTGGTTTTTAAACGATATTTCGTATCCCAGATATCCATCGAGGCATCCTGGAACGGTATTTCGGTTACGGCATTGGCGACGACGCGGAGTTTGGCTGTCATGGATAAGTCCCTGCAATTGGTTGTGTAAGAGGATGAAAACAAGCCATTGCTTTTACGGGCAATTTATGCTTGTTCATCGATATGTAGTGATTTTTGCGTAGAATAACACAAGATATAGTGGTTAATCGAGAAAATAATGTATGCCGGCATGATTAAAAAATGCTTGCGAAAAGACCGGTTTTTAATGTAGAGGCTCGGTTTTTATGGGTTTTAAAGGGATTGGAGCCCAGTGCTTCGGCCCCGCGTTTTTTGCAAGGACCGCGATAAAACCGGATGTCGCCCGTTGCCGCGAGGTCGGGGTTTTGTAATACTAGCCATCAACACGCTTGACAGTTATCTTCCAGGCCGTTCCAGGCGCCGCCTGGCGATTTTCAAGGCAGAACATTCACATCAATCAGCGGGAGCGGACAATTGGACAGTTTGCCGGTGCAACAAGATGATCAACATCCGATCGGCGTCATTGCCGAGATTCATGGCCCCGTCGTCATTATCGACTGCGGCCGGCTGCCGCCATTGCGCCAGGCCTTGTGCACCCGTTTTGATCACACCGTTTATCTGTTCGAGGTGCATCAGCATCTTGATGAGCGGCGGGTCAGGGCGGTTACGCTGCATGGCACGGCCGGTCTGAGCCGGGGGCTGACCGTTTACGATACCGGCGCGCCGTTGCATGTCCCGGTCTCGAAGCTGTGCCTGGGGCGATTGCTGAATATTTTCGGCGAGCCGCTGGACGGCGGCAAGCCGCTGCCTCAAACCGAATTCCGCAATATCCACTCGAAACCGCTGGCGTTATCGGAAGCGACCGGCGTCAGTGGTATCCTGCAGACCGGCATCAAGGTCATCGACTTGCTGTGCCCGTTCGTCAAAGGCGGCAAAACCGGGCTGTTCGGCGGCGCCGGGGTCGGCAAGACGGTGCTGGTGATGGAGTTCATCCATGCGGTCTCGGCCATCCATCAGGGCGTTTCGGTGTTCGCCGGCGTCGGCGAGCGCATCCGCGAAGCGCATGAATTATGGCGGGAAATGGAACAGGCCGGGGTCATGGACGACACCCTGATGGTGTTCGGGCAAATGGACGAATCGCCCGGCGTGCGCTTCCGCATCGGCCTGTCGGCGCTGACTTATGCTGAATACCTGCGCGATACCCTGCATAAGGAAGTCCTGTTCGTGATGGACAATGTCTTCCGCTTCGTTCAGGCCGGCAGCGAGATCTCCAGCCTGCTCGGCCGCATGCCGGCCACGGTGGGTTACCAGCCGACCCTGATGACGGAAGTCGCCGAGCTGGAGGATCGCATTCTGTCCAGCCGCCAGGGCTCCATCACCTCGGTTCAGGCTGTCTACGTGCCGGCGGATGACATGACCGATCCGGCGGTCAGCGCTATCCTCAGCCATCTGGACACCACGGTCATCCTGTCCAGGGACCAGGCCAGCAAGGGCATTTATCCCGCGGTCGACCCGCTGCGTTCCGGCAGCCGCCTGATGGACCGCCATACCCTGGGCGACCGGCATTACAATGTGGCCGAGGGCGTGCGCGAGCATCTGGCGCGTTATCACGAACTGGAGGACATCATCGCCATGCTGGGCATCGAGGAATTGTCCGAGAGCGACCGGAAAATTGTCATGCGCGCGCGCAAATTACAGCGCTATCTGACCCAGCCGTTTGCGGTGCTGGCGCAGCATACCCGGCAGACCGGCGTTTCGGTGCCGCTGGAACAGACCCTGAGCGATTGCGAGGCGTTTCTGGCCGGGCAGTACGACGACTTGAGTGAAGCTCAGTGCTATATGCGCGGCAGCATGCAGGGACTGACATGAAAACATTCGTGCTGCAATTGTACGATGCCACCCATGAACAGCGCATAACGGGCGTGACCGCCTTCGTCGGCGAAGACGCCTCGGGCAGCTTCGGCATCCGTCCCAATCATGCCCGGTTTATGACGACGCTTGTTTTCGGGTTGGCGCGTTTTCGGCTGGGCGAGGGCTGGCAATACCTGGCGCTGCCCGGTGCGGTGCTGTATTTCAACGATAACGAACTGACGCTCAGCACGCGGCATTTCCTGGTGGACACGGACTTCGACCGCATCAGCACGTTATTGGAACAGCAGTTGATAGCCGAGGAGGAAAATCTGCGCGCAACCAAAACCAGTCTGCACAAAATGGAACAGGCCATGTTGACACGGCTGAGGGCGCTCAAGCGGGATATACTATGAATCACCGGTGGCGATTAAAGCAACAGATAGACAATCAGGTCAAACGCATCAAAAAAGCGGACCGCGAACGTCCGACCCTGTTTGCGCAAACGGTTTATATCGGAACACTCGGGCTGGTGATGGTATTGCCGATCATCGGCGGCGCCTATCTGGGCCACTGGCTGGACAGCATGATGCCGGGCTATTCGATGCGCTGGACGCTCAGCCTGCTGTTTGCCGGTGTCGTGGTCGGCGTTTTTAACGTTTATTTTCTTATTCAAAATAAATAAGGTTTGCAGGGCTTACAATAATAACTGTGGGGGCGACTTCGCCTAAAGCGCCTACTTTTGGCAGTCGCTTTCGATGTCTGAACGGGCGACTAAAGCCGCCCCCACAGGCTTGCAGGATGACCACATTAACCAAGATTAAATCATGGAAAACGAATTTTCTTTTATGCTCGGGCCTGTGTCCGTCAGCGCATCGGTCCTGACCACCTGGGGCATCATGCTGTTCATCGCGGCACTGGCCGGGCTTGCAACCCGGCATCTGGACATGCTGCCGGACCCGCTGCAAACCATGCTGGAAGGCATCGTTTCCACGCTGGAGGCGGCCGTGCTTTCGGTCGCGCCGGATCATGGCCGGCAAATCCTGCCTTTTATCTCGACCTTGTGGCTGTTTCTGATCGTCGGCAATCTGGTCGGCCTGATACCCGGCCTGCATTCGCCGACGCGCGACCTCTCGGTTACCTCGGCGCTGGCCGTGCTGGTGTTTCTTTCGGTGCACTGGTTCGGCATCAAGACGCAAGGATTCAAAAAATATCTGCATCATTACCTGATGCCCAGCCCGATTTTGCTGCCTTTTCACATCATCAGCGAGTTGACCCGCACGCTGGCGCTGGCGATTCGTCTGTTCGGCAACATCATGAGCCTGGAAATGGCGGCGATGTTGATTTTGCTGGTCGCGGGCTTTCTGGCGCCGGTGCCGATTTTGATGCTGCATATCATCGAGGCGCTGGTACAGGCGTATATTTTCGGCATGCTGGCGCTGATTTATCTGGCCGGTGCGATACAATCCCAACAACTTAATCGACAGGAATAGTTATGACAGACATCGCCTTAATCGTGCTCGGCTCCACCATCGCGGCCATAATCGGCATCGCCATTGGCGTCATGATGCCGGCTCTGTCCATGGGCAAGGCGATCGGCAGCGCTCTGGACGCCTTGGCCCGCCAGCCGGAATCGGAACAGTCGATCATGCGGACGCTGTTTATCGGACTGGCGATGATCGAATCGCTGGCGATCTATTGCCTGGTGATCATCTTAATCGTGCTGTTCAAGAATCCATTGCTTGAGTTCATCGCCAGATAAGCGGGCCAGGCAACCATGGAATTCAATTTCTCCACCTTTGTGCTTGAAATCATCAATTTCCTGATTCTGATCTGGATCTTGCAGCGGCTTTTTTATAAACCGGTACTGGCGGTCATTACCCGGCGTAAGCAGTATATCGACCAAACCCTGGCCGAAGCTCAAAGCATGAAGCAAGAGGCCGAGGATTTACGTCAACGCTATGAAAACCGGCAAAACCAATGGCAGCAGGAAAAACAGGCCGCGCTCAGCGCGCTGCACCGGGAAATCGATGCGGAAAGAAAAACGCAAATGGACAAACTGCGGGCCGACCTGGAACAGGAGCGGCAAAAAGCCAAGGTAACCCTGACCCGGTTGCAGCAGGATATCCAGCAACAGGCCGAAAAAAAAGCGCTGCAAAACGGCGCCCGCTTTGCCGGGCTGCTATTGCAACAAGCCGCCGGCCCGGAACTGGAACAACGCTTGTGCGCCATGCTGCTGGAACATTTCACGGATTTGCCGGAGGAGTGCAGGTTGTGCCTGCAAACACTGGACGCTGAAGCATTGGTCTCCATCGATGTTAGCAGCGCCTATCCTCTTCCAACCGGGCTGAGGCAAAAACTGGAGCAAAAGCTGGGGTCGCTCATCAAGCGGCCCGATGTCTTTCATTATCACCAGAACCCCGAACTGATCGCCGGTCTGCGCATCGATATCGGCGCCTGGGTCATGCATGCCAATCTGCAGCATGAACTGACCGGTTTTGCCGAGATAGCCCATGAGTCCGAATAACGCCGAAGCGCCCATGAGCTTGATAGACAAGCAAAGCGCCTGGCTGGACCGGTATCAGCCGGGATTTCGGGTTACCGAACAGGGCACGGTCGTGTCGGTCGGCGATGGCATTACCTGGATTAAGGGGCTGCCCTCGGCGGCCATCGAAGACATCCTGGTTTTTGCCGACGGCAGTCGGGCCATGGTGTTCGACCTCAACCGCGATCAGGTCGGCGCGATTCTGTTGTATGAAACCGAAGCGCTGACGGCCGGCACGCTGGTGCGTCTGTCTAAAAACGCGCCTAGCGTTCCCATCGGCGACGCTTTTATCGGCAGAGTGGTCGATCCTTTGGGCGCGCCGCTCGATGGCGGGGATATTCCGGTTCCCACCGGGCGCGGCAATCTGGAAAAAGCATCGCCGCCGATTATCGCCCGCGACTTTGTCCATAAGGCGCTGTATACCGGCATCAAAATCATCGACACGTTGATTCCGGTCGGCAAGGGCCAGCGGCAGTTGCTGATCGGCGATGAAGGCTTGGGCCGCAGTTCGATCGCGATCGACACCGTCATTAACCAGAAAGACAAAGAGGTGATCTGTGTTTATGTGCTGATCGGTCAGAAGCGTTCGGCGGTGGTGAAGACCCTGGAGACATTGAGAAGTCAGGGCGCGATGGACTATACCGTCTGCGTCGTGGCCGAAGCCAGCGCCTTGCCGGGTTTGCAATACATCGCGCCGTTCGCCGGCTGTGCGTTGGCCGAATACTGGATGGCGCAGGGGCGCGATACCCTGGTCATCTATGACGATTTGTCGACCCACGCCAGAACCTACCGGGAGTTGTCCCTGCTGCTGCGCCGCCCGCCCGGGCGCGAAGCCTATCCCGGCGACATCTTTTTCGTCCATTCCCGGCTGCTGGAGCGTTCTACCTGCCTGAATGCCGAAAACGGCGGCGGCAGCATGACGGCCCTGCCGATCGTCGAAACCCAGCAGGGCGAAATCGCCGCCTATATTCCCACGAACCTGATTTCCATCACCGACGGGCAGATCTATCTCGACGCCGACTTATTCGCATCGGGATTTCGCCCCGCCATCGATATCGCCAGGTCGGTATCGAGGATAGGCGGCAAGGCCCAGCATCCGGGCATCCGTCATCAGGCCGGGCAAATGAAGCTGGATTATCTGCAGTTTCTGGAACTGGAGGCCTTCTCCCGGTTCGGCCAGCGCCTGGAGCCTTCGATGGAAGCACGGATTCGGCGCGGACGATTGCTGCGGGAGATTCTCAAACAAGACCGGCTGGCGCCGCTCAGCAGCCTTTTTCAGCTGGCCTGGCTCATCGCCTTCAATGAAAATCTGTTCGATCCAATCAGGCCTGAGGACATCAAGGGTTTTCTGGCCCGGATCGAACAGGGCGTCAGCGGCACGACGCTGACACTGAACAGCAGTCCCGAGCAATGGCTGCAAGCTCTCGGTGACTGGCTGGGCATCGAAACGAAGCGGCAGCCATGAGTAAAAGTCGGCGGCTGCGTCAGCACATCGGCCAGATGGAGGAGATCCGGGGCATTCTGAATTCGATGAAAAATCTCGCGTTTACGGAAACCCATAAATTGCTCCGCTTTCAAGCCGCGCAGAACAAAGCGGTCGAGTCCCTTGAAAAGGCGGCCGGGGACTTTTTGGCTTTTTACCCGTATTCGCTGGATACTGATGCCCAGGCTCCACCTATCGCTATTTTGTTCGGGGCGGAACGCGGCTTTTGCGGCGACTTCAATGACAGCCTGATCAATGAAATAGCGACGAAAGCCTACTATCCCGATGTCATTATCATCGGTAGCAGGCTGGCTGGCAGATGGCCAGACGCTTATCCCGAGCCCGTGGCCACGCTGGAAGGGGCCAATGTCGCCGAAGAGGCGCCCGCTATCGTCAGTCGTTTGCTGGACGTGATTGCCGCGCTGCAGGAACAGCGCGGTTTTTTTGAATTAACGGCCGTATATCACGATGACACGTTGAGCGGGCTTACGCACGACTCTCTATTGCCGCCTTTTCAGCAAACCGTTCAGGATCGCCCCGCGTTCACTTTTCCGCCGGTGCTGAATCTCGATCCGGCCGATTTTTTTGCGGACATGGCAGGCCACTATTTATTCGCTGTGCTGCATAACCTTTGTTACACGTCGCTGTTGGCGGAAAATCACCGGCGCTTGCGGCATCTGGAAGGCGCGGTGCAGCATCTCGACAATGAAACGGTAAAACTGCGCCGAAAATCCCAGATTTACCGGCAAGAGGAAATCACCGAGGAAATCGAGGTCATCTTGTTGAATGCGGAAAATTTGTGAGGGACGGGATATTAGGGATGCCGATTTTTACGGATAACCTGCATACCGCGTGCTGTCTTTCGCTTTCTGCGGCATAAATCCGGTGGTGCAGCAGATCAGGCACGGACCGGAAAGAGTAAGTGCGTTGTCTTTTCAGTGACCCGACAGGATCACTTATGTACGTCATCGTACCGACAGGAAGGGCCGATCAAACTAAGCTTTCTTCACGTTCATATGAGGCAGGTCGCCTTGCAACCCGACTATTCAGGAGCGTTGTTATGAAAGCACTTTGTTGGCATGGCAAATATGATGTACGCGTTGATACGGTTCCCGATCCGATCATTGTCGATCCAACCGATGCCATTGTGAAGATTACAGCCACCGCGATTTGCGGTTCTGATCTGCATCTTTACGATGGCTATATACCGACCATGGAGTCAGGCGATATATTGGGGCATGAGCCCATGGGCGAGGTGGTTGAAGTTGGCAGTGAGGTTACAAGCCTGAAAACAGGCGACCGCGTCGTCGTGCCTTTCACGATTTCGTGCGGACACTGCTTCTTCTGCGAAAAAACGCTTTACTCATGTTGCGACACCTCCAACCCGAATGCCGATATGGCGCGCAAGGCGATGGGACATTCTCCAGCCGGTATTTTCGGATATTCCCACATGCTGGGCGGCTTTGCGGGCGGCCAGGCCGAGTATCTGCGCGTACCTTATGCCGATGTCGGGCCGATCAAGATCACGTCGGACTTGCCGGATGATAAGGTGCTGTTTCTGTCCGATATTTTTCCGACCGGCTATATGGCCGCCGAAAATGCCCAAATTGAGCCGGGGGATACAGTGGCGGTCTGGGGTTGTGGGCCAGTGGCGCAATTCGTGATCCAGAGTTGCTGGATGCTGGGGGCGGGGCGCGTCATCGCCATTGACCGGGTACCGGAGCGCCTGACCATGGCGCAAGAACATGGCAAGGCTGAAATTATCGATTTTGAGGAAGAAGATGTCTACGATCGGTTGATGGCGATGACAAACGGCCGCGGCCCTGATTGCTGCATCGACGCGGTGGGCTGCGAGGCTCATGGGGCCGGCAGCTTCGATGCGGTGCTCGATAAGGCGAAAGCGGCCCTCTATTTAGGCACCGATCGCCCGCATGTCTTGCGCGAGGCGATTATGTGCTGTCGCAAGGGAGGCACTGTCTCGATTCCCGGCGTTTATGTCGGCCTGCTCGATCAACTGCCGATGGGGGCCGCGATGAACAAAGGCCTGACCTTGAAAATGGGGCAGACTCATGTGCAACGCTATCTTGAGCCCTTGCTGGAGAAGATAGAAGAGGACCAGATCGATCCCTCTTTTGTTATCACCCATAGCCTGGGGCTGGATGAGGGCCCTCAGGCTTACAAGACGTTCCGCGACAAGGAAGACGGCTGCATTAAAGTGGTATTGAAACCGTGAACAGGCAAACGGATGGATATTTTCTTTCAAATTGATTGGAAATCGGTTTTTATTCCGTCTGTCGGTATTTTAGAGATTGTTCTGCGAGGCACGATCATCTATCTGGTGTTGTTCGTTTTATTGCGTTTGCTAAGGCGTGGGACCGGCGCTGTGGCTGTTACCGATATTTTGCTGATTGTGCTTATTGCCGACGCGTCCCAGAATGGCATGGCCGGCGAGTATAAATCCGTTACCGGAGGTCTTGTTTTAGTCGCAACCATTTTTTTTTGGGATTATGCGCTTGACTGGCTAGCCAGTGAGATTCCGGTTTTTCGAAAACTTATTTCTCCTGCGCCTTTGTTGTTGATCAAGAATGGGCATATGTTGCGCGGGAACATGCGTCGGGAAATGATTACCCAGGAAGAACTGATGAGCCTGATCCGTGAACAAGGAGCGGAGTGTGTGGACGAGATCAAGGCCTGCTATTTGGAGGGTGACGGCAGCGTCAGCGTAATAAAACAAGAGCCGGAGGATAATGATGCCCAAAGCCCAACAAAGAAAGGACCGTTATGAGTTTCCGGTGAGCATTGCTTCTGCGCAATCCCTCTCATGGATGATGTGACTGCAGGGAAATGACGGAATCATTTTAGCCCATGCAGTCTTTCATGAATTGATATGGCAATCTAACAGATGTAATCAGATAGAAAATCGCCTTAAAGTGGATTAATGGCGTCTGCCATTTCTTCCTGTGCTGGAATCTTCAAATTTTACTTTTAAAGGTTTACCACAGTACAGGTTGCCGTCTAGCCCGGCTATCGCGGCTCTGGCTTCATGGCCTTCCATGCCGATAAAGCCGAAACCCCGGCATTTACCGCTAAATATATCCGAAACCAGTTGAATGGAGCGGACTCTCCCATATTGGGAAAATAAAGCTTGTACAGTTTCTTCAGTGGCGTCGCTAGGTAAGTTTCCTACAAAAATTCGTTTCAAAAGACATGTCCTAAGTTCAGGGGTGAGTTGATTGGCCGGTCCGGCCGACATTTGCCACAACCCCAGACGTTTATGCCGATCGAGGTTGTGAGTCAGAAAGTATCGTAAGATCAGGCTGCGGATACTTGGGATGCTTGCAGGCCTTTAGGCCCTGTTTCTACTTCATATTTGACCGGTTGACCTTCAGTCAGTGTGCGGTAGCCGTCACCGGAAATTGCGGAAAAATGCACAAACACATCTGCACTGCCGTCGCTAGGCGCAATGAAGCCAAAACCTTTAGATTCGTTAAACCATTTAACAGTACCTGATGCCATATAAATTACCTCAATAAATAATAGATGTTCAATTGCAAATCATATCGGGCAATTTAAAGGAAAAAATGCGAATAGAATCTCTGAAAAATGCTGATTAATATGCAAAATTTAAATAGTAACAATGTATTAGTTACTAACTTCTACATTATAGAGACTAATCCTTGCTGTGGCCATCAATATTATTTTGAAGGCCGCCCCTGAACAGTTTAATACTCAGGAGCCATGAAAAATAACTTCAGCATCTTGTCTGCTTGGCAAGGTCTCCAGTATCCCGGCTAAGGTTGGGCGGGGGATAATGCTCAAGCATGTTTCATGCGCGTTTTTATGCCGCCATGCTCAGGTTGTGGGCTGGCTGTTGTCAATCAGGATTTTCAGTTTTTGCCCCGGACGCAGAACCTTTCCCATCGTTTCTGAATTCCATTTACGAATATCTGAAAGCGACACACTGAATTTTCGGGAGATTCGTATTAGCGAATCGCCTGATTTGACGGTGTAATGAATCAGGCGGAACGGATTCGGTGAAGCGGAAGAGGCGGTGGCAAGCTGTTGCTCTCCGGCTTTAATGACAAGCTTTTGGCCAGGTATCAATGCACTCGATAAAGTGAGTTTGTTCCAGCTTGCGATATCTTTATCGCTAACTGAAAAGTCCTGACCAATTTTCCAGAGGGTATCGCCTTTTTTAACAGTATAGGTCTGCTTGTGATGAGGTTGGCTTTTAGATGCTTTAGCAATAATCGGAAAGTTGGCTGATTTTTTCGATGACGGAACTTTTAAAATCATGCCGGTGCGGATAGTGTTGCCGGCCAGATGGTTGGCCTGACGGATAGCTTTGACTGTTGTGTGGTTTCTGTTGGCAATTAATGAAAGCGTTTCTCCCGCGCGGACCTTGTGCTTGTTCTGAGCTAAACGCTCTTCATAATAGCGATGTTGAGCAACGCGATCTTCAACGGGCAGGCGCGCCAGGTTTCTTTTGAACGACTGGACCTCTTTGACGGGCACCAGCAAGCGATGCGGCCCTTCAGGGGCGGTGCTCCAGCGATTGAAGCCAGGATTTAGCTTTAGAAACTCTTTCAAGGGGGTATTCGCGAGTTGAGCCGCTTTATCTAAATCCAGTTGGGATTTGATATCCACGACTTCAACATAAGGCTTATTCGGGATAGGCCGCAAGGGAATATTGTATTCATCGGCATGGGCAAACAATTTGGCGATCGCCAATAGCCTGGGAACATAGTTGGTAGTCTCTTCCGGAAGGCTTAAGGACCAGTAGTCCGTCGGCAGGGACAGGCTTTCATTTTTTTCGATGGCTTTACCTACATTGCCTTTTCCGTAATTATAGGAAGCCAGGGCCAGCAGCCAGTCTCCGTCAAACGTCTCACTCAGCTGCTTAAGAAATGTAGTGGCGGCCTTGGTCGATGCATAGACATCACGACGGCCATCGTACCAGGAGTCTTGCTTAAGACCGAAGAGGCGGCCGGTGGCCGGTATAAATTGCCAAAGCCCTGAAGCATCGCTTTTTGAATAGGCGTTCGGTAAGAAAGCACTTTCAACTACAGGCAACAGCGCTAATTCTCCGGGAAGATTTTTAGCTTCGATCTCATTGAGGATAAGGTGCATGTAGGGTTCTGCACGCTGCTGAACCCGGGCGATATAATCGGGATGTTGCAGGTACCAGTTTAATTCACGATCAATGCGCTCGTTCTCAATTTCAGGTAATGCGTATAAAGACAGTAGTCGATCCCAAACGGTTTTGTGAGGGGTTAAGGGTGCTTTAAATTTTTTCTTGGAGAATATATTGTGCTGAATAAATGAATAGGTGTTGCTTTCCTTGGTAATAACAGGCGGTTTTTGACTAACGTTCAGGGGGGATTTAGTATTTTTCGAGCAACCGGATATTATTAAAAGGCTCAAAATAAATAAAAAATTAGCTGACCTGTTAAAATTGATATGCATCATCCAACCCTGAGGTGAAGTTCATTATGTTGATTATTATTGTACAGCTTGTTCTCGCTGAAAACCATTCAAAGTCATGTATTGTTGAGTTGAATCAATGAAACGCAATTTTTTATTTGCCTTCTACGAAACGCCCAGAGGCAAGTTGTTGAGGCAGCTTGAAGAGGATTATTTACAGCGAGCCATTACCGTTAGCTGTAAGCAGACAGTTTTACAGGTCGGCGGATTAGGCTGGGAGAATCAATTTATTGACTGCACTTTGTATAAAAATTATACGATACTCGATGCGAAAAATTTGGGCAGCGATGAGGCGCGGAAAATTCAGGCAAAATCTTACAGTCTGCCGCTGCAAAGCAGCAGTATCGATATGATCATACTGCCGCATTTGCTGGAATTTGATGCCAATCGTTTTCAGACCATGAGAGAAGTCGAGCGCGTTTTGAAACCCGAAGGCTTGTTGGTGGTGCTAAATTTTAATCCTTGGAGTTTGTGGGTTAGATATCAGTATGTCTGGGACAAGAAAATGGCCGATAACTGGCGCGGACATTTCATTTCCAGGTCCAGGATATTGGATTGGCTGAAATTGCTGAATTTTGAAGTAACGCTTTCATCGGATTTTAATCTTAATTCCATAAAATCAACGAATGGCAGAGCGAATGCCAACAGGCATGCGTTTTCGGCGACGGCCTACGCGGTTAAAGCAATAAAGCGCCGATATCATTTAATTCCGCTGACACCCGCCGAAAGGACAAAGCCCCAGTTGGTTTTTGCCAATTCGATGACTTCACCATCAACAGAATCAAATCAACATGACTGAGACCGTCATTATTTACACCGATGGCGCCTGCCGTGGTAATCCAGGGCCAGGCGGATGGGGGGCTGTGCTCAGCTATAAAGGCAAAAGCAGGGAGTTGTACGGAGGGGAGCTGGAAACGACCAATAATCGCATGGAACTGATGGCCGCCATCCAGGCTTTGGAAACACTGACAAGATCTTGTACGGTGCTGATCCATACCGATTCGAAATATGTGCTGCAAGGCATTACCGAATGGATGAGCAATTGGAAAAAGCGTGGCTGGAAAACCGCGGCGAGAACACCAGTTAAAAATGAAGATTTGTGGCGCAGGCTGGATGCCGCTATTGAAAGGCACGATATCGAATGGCGGTGGATAAAAGGTCATTCAGGGAATGACGGCAATGAGCGGGCAGATGCTCTGGCGAACTTGGGCATTGATTCCTTGCTGGCGGCAAATTGACCTTACTGATTGGATTAACCGAGTTGATCGAAACCCGGATGCCTGGAGTCAAGTGATAATTTTCTCGGTTGCCGGATTTAATGGCGCAATCTGCCCGCGTTTTAAGCCGGTCTTTTTGATTATTTTTTATTGTTCAGCAAGGTTTTGAGGTTGGCAAAAGGGCTGTGTGTGGCGACCGGTTCCGAGGCAGCATGGGATTGAGCGTTGCCGAAGCGGGTTTCCTCGTACCGCGAATGTTCATTGTCATGACAATACAGGCATAACAGTTCCCAGTTGCTGCCATCGGAAGGATTATTGTCGTGGTTATGGTCTCTATGATGAACCGTGAGTTCATTCAGATTCTTATGTGTGAATTCGCGTGCGCAACGGCCGCATATCCAGGGATACATTTTCAGGGCTTGGCCGCGATAGGATTGCTCCCGGAGTTCCTGATTGCGTCGCGCTTCAATAACGATCTGGTTTAATTTGTCTTTGTCGAGATGGGGCTTTTTCTGGGGCATATGAATACCTCGTCAGGTTGCTATGGTCTGCTTTTAATTGTGATTTGGCTAAAGGTATCGCTAAATAAGCGTCTTGTATAGACTTGAAGGCGATTTGTTGTAATATTTCATGTCGTTTTCATGGCCGGAATGGCGGATGAAAATTAAGAGTCCGGCAAAGCTTCAGGGAAGGCCTTGTCATTTTCCCCTTTTTTGCTTGAGTCGCATTTCAGCTAGCGATACAAGGTTAATACATGTCTATTCGTTATATATCCACTCTTGTCTTTTTTGCCGGCACTCTGGTGTCCGGATGCGCGTCTACCCGTCAAATTGCCATTGATCCCCCTGAGATCAAGCCGCATCCTTTTCAGCCCCTGCAAGGTTTCTCGGTTATCGATGGCGATGATTATTATGTGCGGCTGATTTCAGAGTTTGATTCCAAGGCGGATAATGCGCTAAAAGGCGGGTGCGTTGATATCGCGCCATCCTATAGCAAAGGCGATCAGTCGGCGGCGTTGATTTTTTATGTTCGTAACAATGTGCTGAAATTCAACAGTGAAGCCGCCGGTTTTTTGTATCAAGCCAGGTCGGGAAAGTGCAATTTCAAGTTCGATGCCAAAAAACAGTATCTGACGCCCTGGATACGACTGGATTCGGGTAAAGAAACCATGATTGATTATGATTTCCATACCAATGCCAATAATGACATGGATTTCTCCAGATTGGCCGGCGATGTGAATACGGCCGGCAATCTGCTGGCATTGACCGGTGTCGGCATGGGGGTTGCCGTTATGGGACAGTTTGCCGGCGAATGGATAAGAAACAGTCAGCAAGCGGCCCCGGCTGTTGTTCAAGCGGCGCCGGCTGCCAGTCCGGCATCAGCCAAGCATAGTTCGGAGTCGCATTCGCTGCCGGCCGCGACTGCTTTCTCAGGTAAAACCGGTACGCTCAATCATTCTCTATTCAAGGTCTATGAAGTGGCCGAGGGCGGTGTTAATCCGTTCGGTTCGGATGTCAAACCGTTGGGAGAGTTAAAGATATACCCTGAAATTCTGCCGGCATTATTGTTGAAAATGACGGTTGACGGGATACCCGATGCGCGTGACTTGTCGCTGGAAGAAATGTGGTACTCGCCTATAAAATCAACAACCGGCGACATTACGCTGCAGCAGATGATCGAGCAATCGCAGCATCCCGCCAAGCCGAATTTAAACCCTGATTGGGATAATTACGTTGACGTCGAGAGCAATTGCCGGAAGTTGAAACTGGTTATGAAGGAGCTTGGTTTTAATAAATTCGATCGTAATGCCGTGCTTTACTATTTTCTGAATAAAAATGGCGATTGGAAAAACTACAATATATCCCGGCAAATGGCCATGGCTGACGACATTCGGCCTAAGGATCTGAAGATGTATCGCAATAAGGGGTTCGGCAATTGCCTGGCAGATGATGATTATACCGTCATGAAAACCATGGGGTTGTCCGTCAATGCGCCATCGGACTGGGAACTGATCGGAGAGACCAGGCAGAAAAAAGAGCGGGTTTTTTCAGCGCTCCAATCAATAGAAAGACAACTGTTTTCGGTGCTTAAAAACCCTAATCCGGCGGAAATGGCGCGTCAGATATTTCCTTTGTTGACCACCGAAAAAAAGGGCGATGGTACTGTGTTGCTACAAAATCATTTAGGTGATTTGGGACTGGAAGCCTTGTTGAGTCAGTCTGTTGCGTCGGCCTCTCCATCCCCGGGTACCTCAGGGGGTCCGGCAGTGCTGCCGGAATCATCCGCTCCCATGGTCATCCCCGGCGAAGGTGTGGTAGTTGATGCGCGTCAACTGGCGCAATTCATGTCAGGACTTTCCATAAGCGAGCTCAGTTGTGCCCGTCCCGCGCCTGGACCGCAAGGTAAACCGGGAGGGGAGGTGGGCATTTTCTTGTTTGCTACCAAAGAGGGCAGTCCACGCGCTAAAGGTGGCGCCATGGAGTTTGAATTTTCCGGAGGCAAAATCAATCGTATCGCTTTACAATTGCCTACCGTCAGGGATTTCGAACAAGATGTGCTGGATCATCCCGAAATTGGCGGCTGTCGAATTGATGCCGCTTTTCTAAATAAATTGCGCTAAGGAAGGGGAATTTTAGCTCCCGAAACTGACTTGTCTTTCGGCTCAATTTCAGTATCGATTTTTAATCGGCCTGTTCATTTTCTTTGATTCCCAGGCGTTTTAATCGGGCAATTCCTACGGATTGATGCCCTGAGACCGTAAAATGAACAGACACGTAGGGGCGAACCTGTGTGTTCGCCCTTGCCCAACGGCTCTTCGATAACCCTTTGTCCACCCAAAAAGGGCGGACACGTAGGTCCGCCTTTATATTGGCTGCGAAATGTCGGACATAGGATGCGCCTCACCACGTCGTCTGGAGCGCCTGCTTTGGGTCAGCGCATCCTGTGCAGGATTATAATTTCAGGAAGTCATTTTTAGCCAAATCCTAAACCCGAACTTGATACGCCCCGTCTCTGCCTTTGGCGGGCAATCTTAAAGATAGGTCAGACTTATGAGAGACAGTCGGTCCTCCTTCCTATTTTTTAGCGCTTGATTTAATGCCGTCAGCTTTATGTAAGCTGAATATTCATGGACTTTCCGGATAGATCTCAATGCGCTGAATATAAGGTAATTAACGCGCTGCTGTAGTTTTAATTCTACAGACTTCTAGCTTAGAAAAGCTTCATAGGTTAAAATTACGCAGTTTATTTGTGAGAATTCTTATGGAAAAGGCATAGAGCGAAATTTGGCGTGTCTTGGAAATTACGAAACGATATAAAGCATACAAGAGTTTACAACTACTAACGAGGGGGCTGCTCCGTGAACAAAACAAAGCAACTGCTCGCAGGTCTGATCTTAATGGCTTTTGGCCTAGGGACAGCGCAAGCGGCATATACGCTCAATTTAATGAAAGGGGTTACAGAGATCAGTAATGATATTTATGACCTGCATATGCTGATTTTATGGATATGCGTATTCATAGGTATCGTCGTATTTGGTACCATGTTTTATTCGATTTACCATCATCGTAAATCAAAAGGACATAAAGCGGAGCAGTTTCATGAAAATACAACTGTCGAGATTATCTGGACAATTATTCCGACGCTGATTCTCGTCGGCATGGCTATTCCGGCAACAAAAGCCATGCTGGAATTGGATGATGTGCAAGAATCAGAAATGTCCATCAAAGTCACCGGGTGGCAATGGAAATGGGAATATGAATATCTGGACAACGGTATTCATTTTTTCAGTAATCTTGATGAAGCCAGCAATAAAGCACGGCAAATCGATTCCGGCATAGATCCTCGTACCGTTCCACATTATCTGTTGAACGTAGACAAACCTTTAGTTATTCCCGTTAAAAAGAAAATTCGTTTCGTATTTACAGCGGCTGACGTCATTCATTCGTGGTGGGTGCCTGACCTGGGGTGGAAAAAAGACACAATTCCCGGCTTTATTAATGAAGCCTGGACTTCTGTAGATGAGCCCGGAACCTATCGCGGTCAATGTACAGAGCTCTGCGGTAAGGATCATGCCTTTATGCCTATCGTGGTCGTTGCAATGGAACAGGCGGACTATGATGCCTGGGTGAAAAAGACTCAGGAAGAAGCCGCGAAAGGCCCGGATCTGAACGATCAAAGTCATGATGAGTTGGTGTCAAAAGGCGCCGGCGTCTATGCGAAAAACTGCGCATCCTGCCATATGGCTGGCGGCGAAGGTGTGCCGGGAACATTCCCTGCTATTACCGGCAGCTCTATTGTGACAGGCGATGTTAAAGCTCAGGCTGAGCTGGTATTGAACGGTAAAGGCATGATGCCTGCTTTCGGAAAAATGTTGGATGCCTCTGAACTGGCTCAGGTCATTACTTATACCAGAAATGCATTAGGCAATTCGGTCGGTGATGAAATACAGCCAAAAGCTATACAAGAGTTGCTGCCTGAGGGAGCAGCTCCCGCCGCTTCCACTGAAAAAGCGGAGCCGCAAGAGCAAGTGGATGCGAGTGCGGAAATGTCACTTGATGATTTAGTGGCTCGAGGGGAGTCTGTTTACGCCCAAAACTGTGCATCTTGCCATATGGCGGATGGTTCCGGAATGCCCGGTACTTTTCCGGCCTTAACGGCGAGTCCCGTGGTAACGGGAGATATTGATGCCCAGGTTGATTTAATGTTGAACGGAAAAGGCATGATGCCGGCTTTCGGAAATACGTTAAATGCGGTTGATTTTGCCGCGGTCGTAGCATATACCCGTAACAAACTGGGTAATTCGGTAGGGGATTTTATACAGCCTTCAGCGATTCAGTCTCTGCAATCGGCTATGCCTGCTGAGGATGATGATGAGTAAGTCATTGACTTTATTATCTGTAAAATCTTTTCATATATTCATAGAGGTATAAAATATGTCTGCTGTAGTAGCTGAACATGAGCATGATGAGCATCATGATCACGGCCCTCAGAAGGGGCTTTTAAGATGGGTTATCACGACTAACCACAAAGATATCGGCACCTTATATCTGGTGTTCTCGCTGGCGATGTTTTTTATCGGTGGCGCGATGGCAATGATCATTCGTGCCGAGCTGTTCGAACCGGGTATGCAGTTTGTTGATCCCCAGTTTTTTAATTCAATGACTACCATGCATGCGCTGGTTATGGTATTTGGTGCGGTTATGCCTGCATTTGTGGGTCTGGCCAACTGGATGATCCCCATGATGATCGGTGCGCCGGATATGGCCTTGCCTCGCATGAATAACATGAGTTTCTGGATGCTGGTGGCAGGTGTTCTGTTGCTGGCCAGCACTTTGTTCATGGAAGGCGGCGCGCCTGCATCCGGTTGGACTTTGTATCCGCCGTTAGTGCTGCAGACTGGCGCGGCCTTGCCTTTTGCGATTTTCTCGGTGCATTTGCTGGGTATTTCATCCATCATGGGGGCGATCAACATTATCGCGACTATTTTCAATATGCGCGCTCCAGCCATGACACTGATGAAAATGCCGCTGTTCGTCTGGACCTGGCTGATTACCGCTTTCCTGCTGATTGCCATCATGCCGGTTTTCGCTGGCGCGGTAACCATGCTGTTGACAGACCGCTTCTTTGACACCAGCTTCTTTGACGCGGCTGGCGGCGGTGACCCGGTTCTTTATCAACATATTTTCTGGTTCTTCGGTCACCCTGAAGTTTATGTCATGATTCTGCCTACTTTCGGCGTGGCTTCCACCATCATTCCGGTATTTGCCCGTAAACCTTTGTTCGGTTATAGCTCAATGGTTTATGCAACCGCATCGATTGCCTTTCTGTCATTTATCGTATGGGCTCACCATATGTTTACAGTCGGCATGCCGGTGGCGGGCGAGTTGTACTTCATGTATGCAACCATGCTGATTGCTATCCCTACTGGCGTTAAGGTCTTCAACTGGACTGCCACCATGTGGAAAGGATCGATGACTTTTGAAACGCCCATGCTGTTCTCGATCGCTTTCGTCGTATTGTTTACCATAGGCGGCTTTACCGGTTTGATGATGTCTATAGCGCCTTCTGATTTCCAGTATCACGATACTTATTTTATCGTGGCGCACTTTCATTACACGCTGGTGCCTGCTTCTGTCTTTATTTTGATGGCGGCCGGTTACTATTGGCTGCCTAAATGGACTGGCAACATGTATAACGAAAGAATCGGCAAGTTGCATTTCTGGTTGTCCGCGGTATCTGTCAACATCCTGTTCTTCCCGCAGCATTTCCTGGGATTGGCCGGCATGCCACGCAGAATTCCTGATTATGCGGTTCAATTTGCTGACTGGAACATGATTTCAAGTATTGGCGGCTTCATCTTCGGCATAAGCCAGTTGCTGTTCTTGTACATCGTTATCGATACCATTAAGGGCGGAACCGGCGAAAAGGCAACGGATGAAGTGTGGGAAGATGCACATAAACATGGTCTGGAGTGGACCTTGCCATCACCCCCTCCGTATCATACGTTTACAACACCTCCAGCCACCGTGCCGACTGAACATATCTGATGCATTGGACGCCGCTGCTGCTTTCACATAAAGCAGCAGCGCCAGATCATGTTTATGAAGGTATAAATAATTTATTTAAGATACGTTGTCTGAACAACGGGCAACGTATCAGGTGAAATTATGGATACAAAAAAGAAAAATATTTTGACAGCCGTGGTTTTAATTATCGTTGCGGTCATTATTTATGTTTTTGCGGTATTAAGAGCAGTTTCTCAATGAAAGAAAACGTTACACAAAAAAACACTAGGTTGGTTCGCATATTAGTGTTTGTTGTATTGGGTATGTTTGGGTTTGGCTATGCGCTGGTTCCTCTTTATGATGTGCTGTGTGATATCACGGGCCTCAATGGCAAAGTCGAAGCAGCAGTCAAGGAAGAGAGCTATGAGGTCGATAAGAGCCGGGAAATTACTGTAGAGTTCATGACTGCGCTGAATGAATCGACACCGATGGTATTTCGTTCAGAAACAAAAAAAATAAAAGTTCATCCAGGCGAATACCATACGGTGAATTTTTATGCCGAAAATAAGACCGACAAAGCGATGGTGGCTCGGGCAATTCCAAGTATTTCGCCTGGGCCGGCTGCAGAATATTTAAAAAAAATAGAGTGTTTTTGTTTTTCAGAACAAACATTTAAAGCTCGAGAAGGCAAAACCATGCCCGTGCGTTTTGTCGTGAATCCTGAGTTACCTGAAAAATACAAGACAATTACACTCGCATATACGTTTTTCGATAATACTGAAACATCAGTGAAAAAATAATAGGGGATGGTTATGTCTACAAATAATGCTTACTACGTACCGCATAAGGCTACCTGGCCGGTTGTGGGCACTGCCGGCCTGGTGATTATGCTGGCCGGTTTTGCAAATCATCTAAATGGTTCACCCATGGGGTCAGCCTGGATGATTCTTGGGTTGGTCGTTTTTATTATCATGCTGACCGGTTGGTTTACCTTGCAGGCCGGTGAAAGTGAATCTGGTATGTACAATACTCAGGTAGGCATTTCCTATCGCATGGGTATGATGTGGTTTATCTTTTCAGAGATTATGTTTTTCGGTGTGTTCTTCGGCACACTTTGGTATACCCGTAATTTATCAGTGCCATGGCTGGGCGGTGAAGGAATCGGCCAGGCGACTAAGGAACTTCTGTGGCCATCATTTGACGCTGTCTGGCCTACTAACGGTCCTGCTAATGTCGGTGGCGAGTTCGAACCGATGGGCGCATGGGGCTTGCCTTTCCTGAACACCCTGATTCTGTTAACCAGCGGTGTAACCTGTACCTGGGCTCATCACGGTTTATTAGCCAAAAAACGTGATCAGTTGATCAAAGGTTTGGTCGCGACAGTCGCATTGGGCTTTTTGTTCGTGGCCTGTCAGGCCTATGAATATCATGAAGCTTATTCCGAAATGGGCTTGACTTTAGGCTCTGGCATTTATGGTTCTACTTTCTTTATGCTGACCGGTTTTCACGGTTTCCATGTCTGCGTAGGCGCCATTATTCTAAGTGTTGTGCTGTTTAGGAGTTGGAGAGGTCATTTCAAACCGGAAAATCATTTCGCTTTTGAAGCGGCCGCCTGGTATTGGCATTTTGTTGACGTAGTCTGGTTAGGCTTGTTTGTCTTCGTTTACTTGATGTAATCAGAAAATAAGTCTGAAAAAAGCGCTGCCTAAACCGGTAGCGCTTTTTTTTTGTCGGAAAGACGGCGATATTATTTTTCGGTTTGTGCCGGTTTCTGGCCGTGTATTTGAACGCCCAACCCATGGGGTTTGAAGAGACCAGTTGCAACAGCTATAAAAATAAAAATAAATAAAATAACGGAAAGAGTAATGCGAAAAGTCAGTGCCCGGACTGTTTTTTCGGATTGTTCCTGATCTTTATATTTCACCAGATAAAAAAGGGCGGAGCCAAGACTGATGATAATCAGGATAAAGGCAATAATAATGAAGGTTTTTATAATCATATTGTAGTCATACGGGCAAGTAAGGTTTTTTGTATTCTCGGTTATTCAGGCGTCCGTGCCAAGAGGTTAAAGCAAAAAGTATGAATATTAAAATTGGTAGCAGGTCATTGACGTTCGAAATAGTGCCTACTGTCGCTTACCTATGCCTGTTATCGTTATTGTTGACATTAGGTGCGTGGCAATTGAGGAGATCGGATGAGAAACAGGCGTTTATCAAGCTGGAAGAACAAAGATTGGCTTCAGAAACTTTGGACTTGTCGGCAAATGTCACAGACGATGTGGACGAACTGAGATACAGGCATGTGACGGTGGCCGGCAGTTACGATCACGCTCATCAGTTCTTGATAGATAATCAAATCAGCGATGGCAAAGCCGGTTATTATGTGTTGACACCATTTATATTGCAGGGAGAATCCAAAGCGGTATTGGTAAACCGGGGATGGGTGCCTTTAAATGAGGATCGATCAATCTTGCCCGAAATAGCAGTCGAAAAACGGCAAACAATTATCGAAGGGCGGATTAATAGTTTCCCCAGTGTCGGTATAAAACTGGCCGGCGCCGAGATTCCGACTGACAGTTGGCCCTCGGTGGTTCAATGGGTCGATAGCGAGATTCTGGCAAAAAAGTTAGGTTATTCATTATTCCCGTTTCAGGTTGAACTGGATAAAGATCAACCCGACGGCTTTAAACGGGAATGGCGCACGACAACGGTTATGCCGCCTGAGCAACATATAGGTTACGCGGTTCAGTGGTTCGGGTTGGCTTTGACGCTGACGATTATATTTATTTGGTACAGTATTAAAAAAGACAATGAATAATCAGCAGAAAAAAAATCGGTTATTGATTCTGGCAATTTTTGGCATGTCTATCATTCCTTTCCTGATCGCCTGGGTGCTCAAGGAAAACCCCGGATTTTTAAAGGGCAGGACCAATTACGGGCAGTTGATAACCCCTGTTGTGACCACCGAGCGCAGCGAGTTAATTGGGTTTGACGCATTTTCAGCGCAAAATATGGATCAACTGCCGGGGCGTTGGCTGATTGTCAATGTGATTCCGCATGATGATTGCAATGACGTCTGCCTTGAGGCCATGTACAAGACCAAACAATTACAGTTAATGATGAGCAAGGATTTGGTCCGCACGCGCCGTGTCGCCATGATTTTTAAGGATGTGGCGCCCGAAGTCGCGGCACAATGGTGGAAGGAGGATACACGCCTGTTAAGAGTCAAGCCCGATCCAGCCATCATTGAAAAAATAACAGCCATCAGACAAGGCGAGGTACCCGATGGCATGCTTTTATTAATGGATCCGCTAGGCAATTTAATGATGCAGTACGAGCCTGGATTCGATCCTTATAAAGTAAAAAGTGATCTGACGCATCTTCTGAAAATTTCACAAATCGGCTAATTAGAAATAGAAAAATAACAATGTTTAGAAAAATAACTCTCTTTAGCGCCGTTTTAGCGTTAATAGTGATTCTGTTGGAAGCGTATGTTCGTTTATCCGGGGCAGGGCTTGGCTGTCCTGACTGGCCAGGTTGCTATGGTCAATTCTTGGTGAGCGATGATGCGGATTTTAAATCACGGGCCGCACAGGCCTTTCCCGATAAGCCGCTCGATACCGTAAAAGCATGGAAGCAAATGGGTTACCGCTATCTGGCCGGGTCTTTGGGCGTGTTTATTATTTTGCTGGCTTTGACGTCCTGGCGTCAGAAACAAGCGCGCCTGGCCGCCATGACAACTTCATGGGTTCTGGTATTGCTGTTCGGGGTGCAGGCGGCTTTAGCTCTGGGGATTGTCAAAACGCAAGCCATGCCGATTGCAGTAACCGGTCATCTGTTATCGGGAATGCTGATTTTCTGGCTGCTTTCCTGGCTGTATTTACGGTTAAATCCTCGAGTTTCTACATCAAAATCGCGTACGGGTCCGGGAAATTTTGCCCGCTTCGCCATGCTGGTTTTGTTCCTGCAAATTGTTTTAGGCGCATGGACCAGTACGAATTACGGTGCGATGGCCTGTACCGGTTTTCCGCAGTGCAATGGCTCCTGGTGGCCTGAGGCCGATTACCAGGGAGCGTTGAATCTGTTTAAAGGCTTAATCACAGGTTATAGCGGCGTTATCTCTTATGACGCGCAAGTCGCGGCGCACTGGTTGCACAGGGTTGGTGCGCTGATCAGCTTTATCCTGCTGAGTCTGGTGATGCTGAGCGCTACTTCGGCAAGCTATCCGAAGCCGGTAAGAAAAGCCGGTTTGCTGCTGAGTCTGTTGCTGTTTGTGCAGATCGCCCTGGGCATTGTCATCGTCAAGTTGACCATGCCTTTATGGGGAGTAGTGGCACATAATGCTTTTTCGTCGCTACTGATGCTGCCGCTGATCGCTATCAGTTTTTACAGCCGCTATGCTTATGCGGAAGCGCCTCAACCCGCTGTTGAGCTTGAGGCGCCGCCTCAGCCGGCCGTGGTCGCTCCACCGGCGGTCGCTGAGGAAGTCTATGTCGAGCCTGAGCCCGAGTCGCTTTATTTGCGCCTGAAATCACAGCTAAAGCGTACGCGCTCCGGGCTTAACGGGGTTCTGGCCACAATTCCTCTGGGCCACAAAGAAATCAATGAGGATTTGCTGGAAGAAATTGAAGCCCGCTTGTTAATGGCGGACATCGGCATGGATGCAACGACGGAAATCATCAGGCGCTTGACTGAGCGTGTCGAGCGCCATCAGTTGAATGACAGTGCCGCGTTGTCCTCGGTACTCAAGCAGGAGCTGCTTTCGATGCTCAAACCGTGCAGCCTGCCATTGCAAATTCCGAAACAGGATAATCCTTTCGTCATTCTGGTGGTCGGCGTTAATGGAGCGGGGAAAACCACGACCATCGGTAAATTGGCCAAGCGCCTGCAAGCCCAGGGTTATAGCGTCATGCTGGCGGCCGGCGATACCTTTAGAGCGGCGGCTGTCGAGCAGCTGCAAACTTGGGGCGAGCGCAATAATATCCATGTCGTAGCCCAGCATACCGGCGCTGATTCGGCATCGGTTATTTATGATGGCGTCCAGTCCGCGCAGGCGAAAGGTATTGATGTGTTGATTGCCGATACCGCCGGCCGATTGCACACGAAATCAAATTTGATGGATGAATTGAAAAAAGTAAAAAGGATTATGGGCAAACTGGATCCTGAGGCGCCCCATGAAGTATTGTTGGTACTGGATGCTGGCACTGGACAAAACGCATTATCCCAGGCCAAGCTGTTTAATGAGACCGTCGCCTTGACAGGGCTGGTTTTGACCAAACTGGATGGCACGGCAAAAGGCGGCGTCATTTTTGCCTTGGCCAAACAATTCGGCATTCCCATCCGGTATATAGGCATAGGCGAAGGCATTGATGATCTGCAGGACTTCAATGCGGAAACCTTTGTCGACGCATTATTCGTCAACGACTGAAAATGTTATGTTAAAGTTCGATAGAGTCAGCAAACGTTATCCTGAAACCGGGGATGTATTGCGTAATATCAGTTTCCATTTGCAGCACGGGGAAATGGCTTTTCTTACCGGTCATTCAGGCGCCGGGAAAAGCACCTTGCTGAAATTGATTGCGGTCATCGAGCGCAGCAGTCGTGGACAAATTTTGTTGGATGGCCACAATCTCAATCATGCCAAGGACAGACAGATTCCCTACCTAAGAAGAAAAATAGGGCTGATTTTTCAGGATTATAAGCTGCTGCAGGACCGGACGGTTTTCGATAATGTGGCGCTGCCGCTGTTGATTGCCGGTTATGGTCGTCACGAAGTTTCTCGAAGAGTGCGCGCGTCACTGGATAAAGTGGGTTTATTAGGCAAGGAAAGAAAATATCCGTTGGCTTTGTCCGGCGGCGAACAGCAGCGAGTCGGGATTGCCCGGGCGGTAGTCAACAAGCCGCCGATGATTTTAGCCGATGAGCCAACCGGTAACCTGGATCCGGAACTGTCAGCGGAAATCATGCATTTATTCGAACAGTTTCAACAGGTAGGCGTCACTGTA
Source organism: Methylobacter sp. BBA5.1 (assembly GCF_000746145.1). Classification (NCBI taxonomy): domain Bacteria; kingdom Pseudomonadati; phylum Pseudomonadota; class Gammaproteobacteria; order Methylococcales; family Methylococcaceae; genus Methylobacter; species Methylobacter sp. BBA5.1. Next base: position 74,675 of record NZ_JQKS01000014.1, on the reverse strand, counting down.
TTGATTGCCTCGCATGATATTTCGTTGATTTCCCAAATGAACTATCGCGTTTTAAAGTTGGATCATGGGCAACTGGTGGCGAGTTAAATGATGAAAGGCAGAAAAAACACAGCTAGCTTTCCAAATATCTTGGCGATGATTTTCAGAAGTCTATATGGCGAGCGAGAAAAACGAATGCCTGCAAGACATCAACGTCATCACCCAAAGAACAAAAAAACAGCGCAAACCAGACCGGATGGTCCGCAAACCCGGGTTTCGGGGGGGGATTTCAGCGATAAATTACATGCCTATTTTGATCTGCATGCACACGCCCTTTTTTCCAGCCTCGGACGCCTGGTTGATTCCCCGTATACATCCATTATGACTATAACCGTGCTGGCTATTGCTATTTCGCTGGCCAGCGGTTTTTATATTGTGGTAGCGAATCTTCAGCAGCTGGCCGGTAATTTGGAGGCAAGCAATCAAATATCACTGTTCCTGCGCGATGATATCTCCGATGCAAACGCCAGAAAATTTGCAGCGAGCATCAAGCGGAATCCATCTGTCCAGGAAGTCAAATTAATTACCAAGAGCGAGGCAATGGAAGAATTTCAGACATACAGCGGCTTTGGCGAGGCAGTTAAATCGCTGGGTAAAAATCCGCTGCCTAATGTTGTACAGGTTCTGCCTGAAAATGCCCTGGAAGACAGGCAGGAACTCGAAAACCTGCTTAATACGTTTAAACAGGCTTTTGAAGTCGATTTTGCCCAAATGGATATGGACTGGGTCAGGCGCCTGCAGTCATTCATGGAATTGGCACGGCGTGCCGGTATTTTGTTAAGCCTGCTGTTGGGAGTCGCTGTGCTGTTCGTTACCGGCAATACCATACGCCTGGAATTGCATAATCGTCGCGAAGAAGTGGTTATTGCCAAGCTGGTTGGCGCCACCAACAGCTTTATTCAACGACCGTTCCTGTACAGTGGGTTTTGGATCGGTTTTTTTTCCGGTGTGGCGGCATGGTTTATCGTTGCTGTAATGATGCTGATATTGAAGCGGCCTATAGAAGAGCTCTCCGGTTTATACGAAGGCGATTTTCATTTATTGTTTTTAAGCTATTCGGAAACATTGGTACTGTTGTTTATTTCCTCTCTGCTCGGCGTATTAGGATCGTGGGCTGTGCTCAGCTACCAGCTTCAACAACTGAAACCCGAGTAGAACAAGTGAACTTAGAAAATTATTAGCACTCTTAGGAATGGAGTGCTAGAATTCGAACAAAGATTTTTACTAAGGGGATATCATGAGTAATGCATTAGCTTTACCCGCGGATTTATCAATCGGTACATTTGATGCCTATTTGAATGTTGTCAGGCAGATGCCTAGATTGACTGCCGAACAAGAACGCGAGTTAGCCTTGAGATTCAGAGATCATGGCGATCTGGAAGCGGCTCGGGAATTGGTGATGTCCAACTTGCGTTTCGTCGTTCATGTTGCCAGAGGCTACAGCGGTTATGGCCTGCCCATGCCGGATATTATTCAGGAAGGTAATATCGGGTTAATGAAGGCGGTGAAGCGCTTTGATCCTGATGTCGGCGTACGATTGGTTTCATTTGCCGTGCATTGGATCAAAGCCGAGATTCACGAGTACGTCATCAAAAACTGGCGTATTGTAAAAGTCGCGACAACAAAGGCGCAGCGCAAGCTGTTCTTTAATTTGCGCAAATCCAAAGCGAATCTGGGCTGGTTGTCCAATGACGAAGCCACGGCTATTGCCAAGGACCTCGATGTCGATGTCAATACCGTTTATGAAATGGAAAAACGCCTGGATAGCCGGGACATGGCGTTCGATATGCCCACCGATGACTCGGCGGACGAAAGTTATGCCGCCCCTGTCAATTATCTTCAGCAGCACGGTACTGATCCGGCTGTATTGCTTGAAAATGAAGATTGGGGAGGGCACGAGCAGAGTTTATTATCCGAGGCTTTGTCGGAACTGGATGAACGCAGTCTCGATATTCTTTCCAGTCGCTGGTTGGCAGATAAAAAAGCGACCTTGCATGAACTTGCCGAGCGCTATAGCGTGTCAGCGGAGAGAATCAGGCAATTGGAACAAAATGCCATGAAGAAATTACGCGCGGCGGTTGTGCTTGAAGCCTGATCAATAGATAGATAGCTTGAACAAAAAGGCCTGACGGTTAAAACCGCAGGCCTTTTTTATTTGGTTCGCCGTTGGATCGGCGAAATAGCGAGCCTGAGGCGTTGTTTAGGATGCGGCAATTAATAGCATCCTTGAACCTTGATGAACAAATGCCTTTGTAGGAGCGACTTAAGTCGCCTGGGCGAATACTCTAAAAGGTACAAGTGAATTTACCCTACATAACCGTTAATTGCATCCGCAAACCGGGAAATTATTTACGGCCAAATCCTTGGGTTTTTTAAGCTGGTTTGAGTATATCAAGAATAGCCTGGGCCTGTTCTGCAACTTCACGGCCCAGACTGGTCAGATAGCCGCCGTCTTTCTGCGAAATAAGCCCCTTATCATATAAACGCTGGGTAGCGTTGATAATTTCCGGTGTCGCTGTCTTATGAACCTTAATGCCCTCTTGAGTGGTCGTCAGGTTGTAACGGACCAGTATGTTAAGCTCCTCTACAATATCTTGGGTATAGGGCATGGCAAATCCTCATGATTATTAAATGAAACGATAGCATAATGCTTTTCGGGAAGAGGCGTTGAATTTTTACAGTTACCATTGCGCGACGGTGCGGCAGGCATTACTCCGGTTTTTGACACGGATAATGACCTTGTTTTTCACAAAGCTGATAGCTTAATTGGGTAGCCCAATATTGATAGGATTGCTCGATATCCTCCCAACTATGGAATGTGTTAGGCAGTATTTTATTGCTGCCTGCCCGGCAGTCGGCCGAAGCCATAAGCAGTTCGCCGGTGCGTGAGTCGGTTATTTTACCTTCGACACTGGCTTTTCCGATAGCGGATTCCGCGTCGGTAATGGCGAATTGAACGCGCAATGTATCAGAGCCGGGTTTGGTGACTAATTTATGATCCTTTTTCAAGGCTTCGCGGATTCTATACTCGAACAGTTCCTTTAGCCGGTAATTCTCGGCATGGGGCAATTCATTAAGTTCGGAATCGGGGACTTTACGGATAATGACAGGGGCGACAATAATTTTTTTATAGGTTGTCCAGTCCGTCCCGCTGTTCCAGTAACTTAGCAGGGCATCATTTTGCGAGCCTTTCTTAAGCAAGGAATAGTCGTCAAGGAAATCGGATGTCACTACCGATTCTGCCTGATGGATTTTTGCACACCCCGCATTCAATACGATAAAAATGCTGAGCGCGATACGATTAAAGAAGAACATAAAATACAGTTACCTGGGCTGAGTTTTGGGATTCAGTTTATAAGTGTAATGTATTTTCATTGGTTGAATAGGGCAGCTGGGAACGTTTTGGAGCTGGTGTTTTGATGATAAAAAAACCTGCCTGAATTTCGCCGGGCAGGTTTTCTTTTTGTTGAAAGGGAATATTTTGTTAGCGGCCGCTCATGCCATTGCCGATATAAGCACCTGCGGCTGCGCCCAGGCCGGAAGCGACAGGATCTCCCTTGCCCATTTCATAGCCTAAGGCACTGCCTAAGGCACCGCCCACCAGACCTTGTGTGGAGCGTTGATCGACCGGGCGCGAATACTGGGGCGGTGGCGGCGCGGGATGATATCGCACTTCAGGTTGAGGATAATGCCTTACCTCCTCATGATAATAGTGTTTCTCTATCACCACCGGGCGATGCTTATGTTTGTGTTTATAGTGTCCCAGTGCACGGCCCTTGCCATGGCCTCCGGACGCGTATGTGGGCGAGGAATATACTGCGACAAGCGCAGCCAATTGAATGATAAAAAGCAACTTTTTCATAGGAATCCTTCTCAATTAAGTAATTTAGTTCCGAGCAGGTTTTTAATCAAAACGATTGATAACCATGAGTTTGGATAAATGGTAAGCGGTCAAACCTTAATGACTGCTTAACAGATTCTGCTAAAACGCAAACTCATGCTTAAGTAGATGAAAATTAAGCACTGATATTAAAGAGCTATATCTTATTGTCGTATTTTTCAAGGACCGCTTCCGCTTCATCAAACCGGAGATAAACTCAGGAAGTATAGTTGCTCTTGTTTATTATTCAATCAGTCCACCCCGGCAATCCATAACGACTGACAGAAGCAATTATCAAGTCTGTTCAAATAAAACTAATAGGGGCAGAAAAGCAAATAATTAATTGCCGTAACAATTTATGTAACGCTTATAATGACAGCGTTTTTTGACTAAATTTTTTTTAATGGCATAGCAATAAATGGAAAATTTCATTCCCGGCCAGCGCTGGATAAGTAATACCGAGTCAGAACTCGGTTTAGGTCTTATTCTTGAGGTAACAGGCAATCGTGTCACCGTGCTTTTTCTGGCCAGTGACGAGCGGCGTATATATGCTCGTGACAACGCGCCATTAACGCGTGTCCGTTTTTCGCCAGGCGACCAGATTGAATCGATCGACGAGATCAAGCTGAAGGTAATCAGGACGGTTGAGCAAGAGGGCTTGATTACTTATATCGCCCAAAATGAGGCTGGCGGGGAAGTCCATTTGGATGAAGTCGAATTGAATCACCACATTCAATTTAACAAACCTCAGGACCGGTTATTCACCGGGCAAATCGACCCCAGCGCCTGGTTCCAGTTGCGGTTCGAGACCTGGCGCCGTCTACGGCAACATCAGCAATCACCCGTTAAAGGCTTGCTCGGCGGGCGGACTTCATTGATTCCTCATCAGCTATTTATTGCCCAGGAGGCGGCTAACCGCTCCGCGCCCAGAATCATGCTGGCTGACGAAGTGGGCTTAGGCAAAACCATCGAGGCCGGCCTGATCCTGCACCACCGACTGATCAACGGGCTGAGTACCCGTGTCCTGATCATCGTGCCTGAAAGTCTGCTGCATCAATGGCTGGTGGAAATGCTCAGGCGATTCAATCTGCGGTTCAGTATCTTCGATGAGGAACGCTGTCTCGAAACGCACGGCGACAACCCGTTCTCGACCGAGCAGCTGGTGCTGTGTAGCCAGAACTTCTTCGCCGCCTATCCGCGCCGGCAGCAGCAGGCGTTACAGGTATCGTGGAATATGGTCATTGTCGATGAAGCCCATCATCTTGAATGGCGCGAGCAAGCGCCAAGCCCCGACTACCTGTTTGTCGAGAGACTGGCTCAGTCAACGCCCGGCTTGATTCTGTTGACCGCTACGCCGGAGCAGTTAGGCAAGGAGAGCCATTTCGCCCGGTTAAGACTATTGGACCCCGATCGCTTCTACAGTTTTGCCGCGTTCCTGGAAGAAGAGCGGCTTTTTGAACCGGTAGCCGATGCGGCCAAGGTATTACTGGCCGGAAAACCGCTTGATGAAGTTGCGACAGAATCGTTAAGGACACTGCTTAAAAACGACAACGTGGAAGCCTTGCTGCAAAATCTGAACGATGCCGCCAAAGCCCCGGCCGCGCGCGATGAGTTGATCAGGATCTTGCTGGATCATCACGGCACCGGCCGCATCCTGTTCAGAAATTCTCGGCAAACGGTGCAGGGTTTCCCTGAACGGGAGCGTTACGGTTATGCGTTAACCGGACAGACCAATACCGAGGATCTGCAACAAGATCCGCGCTATATCTGGCTGGTCGATAAGATCAAGCAACTGGCCGGCCAGAAGGCCCTGCTGATCTGCAAGCACGCGCAAACGGCGATCGACCTTGAGCAGGCACTGAAAAATCGTGCCGGCATCGCGGCGGCGGTTTTCCACGAAGGCATGTCGATTATCGAGCGCGACCGCGCCGCTGCCTATTTTGCCGACCAGGAAAGCGCGGCACGTTTGCTGATCTGCTCCGAAATCGGCAGCGAAGGTCGCAACTTTCAGTTTGTCCATCACCTGATTCTGTTCGATTTGCCAACCAATCCCGACTTGCTGCAACAACGTATCGGGCGGCTTGACCGTATCGGTCAGAAGCATGTGATCCAGATTCATGTGCCTTATCTGGAGAATACCGAGCAGCACCGGTTGTATCGCTGGTATGACGAAGGGCTGAACGCCTTCCGCAGCAATTGTTCGGCCGCCCAGCCGGTCGCCGACCGACTGTACGACGATCTGGCCGCTTTTCTGCAAACCGAAGATCAGGCCGGGATAGACGCTTTTATCGATAAGACGAAGACCCTGACGGCGGAAATCGAAATCGAACTGCATAACGGCCGCGACCAATTGCTGGAATTGAATTCCTGCCGCAAAGAACAGGCCAATGCCATTATCGACCAGCTCAAGTCCTACGAGAACGAAGGCGTGCTCTGGCCCTACATGGAAGATGTGTTTGAGTGTTACGGCGTCGATACCGAGTTTCATTCGCCGGACTGCTTCATCCTCAGGCCCAGCGAACATTTGCGGCTCGCCCATTTTCCGGGACTGCTTGAAGACGGCGTCACCGTAACCGTTGACCGGGCCTGTGCGCTGGCGCGTGAAGACATGCTGTTCATGACCTGGGAGCACCCGATGGTCACGGGGGCCATGGATATGGTGCTGTCCAGCGAAACCGGCAACGCCGCGGTCAGCGTGGTCAAACACAGCGATCTTAAAGCCGGGCAGTTTCTGCTGGAATGTCTGTTCATTGTCGAGTGCAGCGCCCCTGCCGAATTGCAGATCGGCCGTTTTCTGCCGCCTACGCCTATCAGGGTCCTGATTGACCAAAATATCAAAGACCTGAGCGAAACCGTAGAGCACCGCAGTCTGGTCGAAACAGGAACGACCTTCGACAAGCAGAAAATAGTGGCGTTTATGAACGGCCAGCGCCAGCACCTTGTCAAGATGCTGGACAAAGCCGAGCAAAAAGCCAATGCCGACATGCAGGTGCTGATCGCCGATGCGACCAAGGCCATGCTGGACTCATTGACCAGCGAGATAAAACGCCTGGCCAGACTGAAGAAGGTCAATCCGACTATCAAAGAGGAAGAGATCGAACTGCTGAAGGACAGGGCGATGCTGTTGCATGAAAACATTCAGGTGGCGCAATTGCGGCTCGATGCCGTGCGATTCGTCATCACCAGCTAAGGAATGTGCATGAAATAACTTGAGCATGTGGGGGCGACTTCAGTCGCCCTGCTGATGGCAATCGCCCTGGGCGACTGAAGTCGCCCCCACATATTAAAGCTGATTTATGCGAATGTTTCGTATGAATCAGCTATTCTCCAAAGACTAAGCGAGTATTTATTCATGATTCATATCGGCAAAATCAACAAGCTGAAAGTCGCCAAACAGCTGGGCTATGAGATTTATCTCGATAGCGGAACCACCCGGAAAATCCTGCTGGCCGATAAAAAACTGCCGGCCAATTGCCAGGCGGGCGATACGTTGGACGTGTTCGTCTATGTCGATTCGGAAGGTCATCTGGCCGCGACGACGCAAAAGCCTCTGGCTCAGGTGGATGATGTGGCCTGGCTGAAAGTGGTGTCGGTCAGCTATGTCGGCGTTTTTCTGGACTGGGGACTGCCCAAGAATCTGCTGGTGCCGTTCAGTGAACAGCATCATGAAATGGAGGTCGGCAAGTCTTATCTGGTCAAATTGTTTCTGGATGACAAAGGCCGCATTGCCGCATCGACCAAACTGGACGAATGGCTGGAAGAAGAATCGGACGATTTTAAGGCGGGCCAGAAAGTGTCGCTGATCATCGCCGATAAAACCGATCTGGGCTATAAGGCTGTCGTCAACAACAGCCATTGGGGACTGCTGTATAACAACGAAATATTCCAGCCGCTCAGAAAGGGGCAGAAGCTGGACGGTTACATCAAGCAGATCAGGGACGATAAGAAGATCGATCTGATGCTGCATGAGCCCGGTTACGGCAAAGTCGAATCACTCACCGATAAAATTCTCGCCAGTCTGAAGCAGAATGACGGCTATTTGATGCTGAGCGACAAAAGTCCGCCCGAAGCTATTTATGCGGCGTTCGGCGTCAGCAAGAAAGTGTTCAAGCAGGCCATTGGCGCCTTGTACAAGAAGCAACTTATCCTTATAGAAAAAGACGGAATCAGGCTGGTTTGATCCGTCTTTCAGCGCGCGGTGTTCCCCTGGCAGTCGAAATACGATTACCAGGGGCGAGGCAAGTTCAAATGTTTCGAATTTTCAACACCAATATTGGTCAGATTTTCATAACAATAGCTGATGTTACGCAGTTTGTTGGATTTAGATCAGATTCCAGATGTCAATAACGGCATACTTTATTTCAATCGGGCTCTGGGACTGGGGCGGCTATCGATAAATGCAGACACTGTATAAATGCGGACACTGTGAATCCCCGCCAGCCAACTGAATATGGTGAGACTCAAGGGGCGGCACGCTTGTGCAATATAAATAATCATGAGGATAAATTTAACGTAACTTTCTGAAAATAACGCACTGATTCAGCACGATATTAAAAACGACAAACAAAAATGGTGGTAGCCATTATGAATGGAAGGTTTTTTAATGCAAACAAGGATCATCGGGGTTGGTTGATAGCACGCCAGTGTATGTTGATATGGGCGCTACTGACACTGGTGCTGGCCGCCGTTTTCTGGGCCATTCATACAACCCATCAAAATTCGACGCTGGCTTTCATGCGCGATGAAGGCCAACAGAGTTTAAACAGTGCAAGCCAGGCCATTGCCGAAGAATTGGGCATGCTGCACGGCGACATACTGTACTTGAGAGACCAGCCGGTGCTGAATGACTGGCTCAGGCGGGAAGCGCCCCAAATCCTGGAACGCCTGGGCGCCGATCTGCTCGCCTTTGTCAAATATCGCCAGCTCTATGATCAGATCCGGTTTCTGGATGAACAGGGGCGGGAAAAAATACGCATCAACTGGAACCAGGGACAGCCGATGATCGTGCCGGCGCAGGAATTGCAGGACCGGTCCGAACTCTATTTTGTCGAGCGCACGCTGGCCCTGAACAAGGACGAAATCTACATTTCCTCATTCGATCTCAGTATCGAGCGCGGTCAAATCGATCAGCCGATCAAGCCCGTGATCAGGTTCGGCACGCCGGTGTTCGACCGGCGCGGCCAAAAACGCGGCATCATCTTGTTGAATTATCGGGGACAACGACTGATTGACCGGTTTCGGGCCATTTCCGAACAAAGCATCGGCAGCCTGTGGCTGCTCAATAACCAGGGATATTGGCTGAGCGGTGCCCGCCCTGAAGATGAATGGGGCTTCATGTATCCGGACCGCCAGGACAGAACGTTCGCCAACGAGTACAAAGCCGCCTGGTCATCTATTATCGAGCACCCCGAACGGCAACAATTCATGGCTGACGGCGATTTTTTCAGTTACAGAGCCATTATTCCGAAAAGCATGTTTGGAGAAGACCGCGATGGTGTTATTGCCGGCGATGAACGTTGGTTATTGGTCGCCCGTGTATCGTCCGAGATGCTTGCAGAGAGGTCGGTAGCCCAAGCCCGATGGCTTGCATTCTCCGCCTTGACCTTGCTTCTGGGGGTCGTCAGCTGGTTTATTGCCCATTACCGTGTCAAGCGGCGGCAGGTTGAAGAAGAGAAACGCGCCAGCGAAACCCGCTTCCGAGGACTGGTCGAATCGGCGCCCGATGCCATTGTCATCGTCAATGAAGCAGGACATATCGTACTGGTCAATGCCCAGGCCGAGAAGTGGTTCGGCTATACGCGCGACGAACTGCTCGGGCAGCCGGTCGAACACTTAATGCCCGAGCGTTATCGCGAACAGCACCAGCACTACCGGAAAGACTATACCGCTCATCCTGCTGTCCGCCCGATGGGGAGCGGTCTTGATCTGCATGGCCTGCGTAAGGATGGCAGCGAATTTCCGGTGGAGATCAACCTGAGTCCATTAGAGACCCAGCGGGAAAAACTCATCACCAGCATTATTCGCGATATTACCGAGCGCAAGCGTGCCGAGGAAGAACTCCGCGCCAGCGAAACCCGCTTTCGGGGTTTGCTCGAATCGGCGCCCGATGCCATCGTCATGACCAATCGCGATGGGACGATCGTACTGGTCAATGCCCAGGCCGAGAAGTGGTTCGGCTATACGCGCGATGAACTGCTAGGGCAAAAGGTTGAAATGTTGGTGCCCAAGCGCTTCCGTGAAGATTACCTGCGGTATCGTCAAGCTTATATGGCCAACCCGGTGGTCCGTCCCGTGGGAATCGGCCTCGATCTGTACGGCCTGTGCAAGGACGGCAGCGAATTGCCGGTGGAGATCAACCTGAGCCCGATGGAAATAGAACAGGAACTGTTCGTTATCAGTATTATTCGTGATGTGACGGCGCGCAAACGAGCGGAACAGGCTCAGCGCGAGGCGCAAGCCAAGTATCAAGAGTTGGTTAATAATCTGCCGGTCGGCGTTTATCGCCAGACGCCGGCGGCGAATGGCCGGTTCCTGGAAGTCAATCAGGCCATAGTCGCCATGTTCGAGGCCGAATCGGCCGGACAGTTACAGGCGCATCCGGTCAGTGATTTGTGCCGGGACAAGGACTGCTGGAAAGAGTTTACGGACAAAATCATGCAGCAAGGTTTTGTCGGTAACGAAGAGATAGAACTGGTCACTCTGCAAGGGCGCGAGTTTTATGGGGCCGTTAGCGCCGCCATGAAAAAAGACAGCGCCGGCAATTTTTATTTTGACGGCATCATCGAGGATATCAGCGAACGCAAGGAAATCGAGCAGCGCATCCGGCAATTGAACACGGCCTTGCGCGACCGGGCCATGGTACTGGAATCGGTCAATCACGAACTCGAGGCCTTCAGTTATTCCGTTTCCCATGACCTGCGTGCGCCGTTACGTGCCGTGGATGGTTTCAGTCGTATTTTGCTGGATGAGTATGCCGATCGCCTCGACGACACCGGCCGGGACCGCCTGAGAAGGGTACGTGCCGCCGCCCAGCACATGGCGGCACTGATCGATGACCTGCTCAAGCTGTCACGCATTACCCGCGCTGAGCTGAAACGCGAAAACGTCGATTTGAGCGCGCTTGCCGGCGAGGTGATCGAGGAACTGAGCAAGCAGGAGCCGCACCGCACTGTGCAGTATACGATACAGCCGGATATGACTGCCTGGGGCGATGCCCGGCTGTTGCGCATCGTGCTGGATAACCTGTTGGGCAATGCCTGGAAATTTACCAGCAAGCAAGCCGATGCAAGGATCGAGTTCGGCGTGCGGAGTCAGGATGGCGAGCCGGTTTATTTCGTGCGCGATAATGGCGCCGGCTTCGATATGGCATATGCCGAAAAACTGTTCGGCGCCTTTCAGCGACTGCACGATACCAATGAATTCCCCGGCACGGGTATCGGACTGGCGACCGCGCAACGCATTATTCACAAACACGGCGGACGTATTTGGGCCGAGAGTGAGGTCGAACATGGAGCGGTATTTTATTTTACGCTGGAAGCCCGGGAGGATTTATGAATAAAAAGGTCATTCTTCTAGTAGAAGATAATCCTGATGATGAGGCGCTTACTTTGCATGCCCTCGAGAAGAATAATGTACAACACGACATAGTCGTGGCGCACAATGGCGCTGAAGCGCTGGATTACCTGTTTGGTACGGGGGCTTATGCCGGGCGGGATCCTCATGATTTGCCGCTGGTTGTGCTGCTGGATCTGAAATTGCCCAAGATAGATGGTCTGGAAGTGCTGCGCCGCATTCGGGATGATGAACGTACGCAATTGCTGCCGGTTGTCCTGCTGACTTCCTCGAATGAGGAAGAAGACCGGCTCAAGGGATATATGCTGGGCGCCAACAGTTATGTGCGCAAGCCGGTCGATTTCGACGAATTCGTTCGGGCGGCCGGCCAGCTTGGGTTGTACTGGATACTGCTCAATGAGCCACCACCAGACTGATCGTATGGAAGAGAAAGGTAATGTTATGTTGAAGCGTGTAGATTCCGCACAACCCTTGCGCACACTGATTGTTGAAGATTCCGAAGACGATACGCTGCTGCTGGTGGATCAATTGGAGCTGGAGGGCGGCCGGTCGGTCGATTGGCGACGGGTCGAGACGGAGCCGGCTTTAACCGAGGCCCTGAAACAGCAGTGGGATATCGTATTGTCCGATTATACGATGCCGCATTTTAGCGGCATGCGGGCGCTCGAAGTCGTCAGGCAGCACGACCTCGATCTGCCTTTCATCTTTGTGTCGGGCACGATCGGCGAGAATACGGCCGTACAAGCGATGAAGTCCGGCGCTCAGGACTATGTCATGAAAGATAACCTGACTCGCCTGGTGCCGGCCGTGGAGCGCGAACTTGAAGAAGCGAAGCTGCGGCGCGAACGCCGCCAGGCCGAGGAGATGCTGCGCAAACTGTCCCTGGCCGTGGAGCAGGCGGCCGACAGTGTCATCATTACCGATCCGCGCGGCTGCATCGAATACGTCAATCCGGCGTTCGAACGCCTGACCGGTTATGCGCAAGACGAAGCCGTGGGCGGTAAACCTTCGCTGCTGAAATCCGGCCGGCACGATAAGGCTTTTTATCAGGTGATATGGCAAACAGTGCTCAAGGGCGAGATATTCAGGGGCACCCTGGTCAATCGAAAAAAGAACGGCGAGCTGTTCTATGAGGAGAAAGTCATCACGCCCTTAACGGACGATCAGGGACGTATTACCCACCTGGTTTCCACAGGGCGTGATATCACCGCACGGGTAAAGGCCGAAGAAGCGAGAGCCCAATTGGTCACCATTCTGGAGGCGACTACCGACCTGGTTGCGATTCTCGACCCGGCCGGCTGTCTGCGGTACCTTAATAATGCCGGTTATCGTTTGCTCGGCCTTGACCCGAAGGTGGATATCAGCAAGTTCTGTCTGAAAGAACTGTTTCCCGAACGCATAGCGCACCTGTTACAGAGCGAAGCGCTGCCTATCGCTCACCGTGTCGGCACCTGGTCCGGGGAGACCGCCTTGCGGCGTATGGACGAGATAGAAGTACCGGTCTCTCAAGTACTGCTGGCGCATCATGATGCGTCCGGCAAGGTCGAATACCTGTCCACGATTGCCCGTGATATTTCCGAACGCAAGCGTTTCGAGGCCGAATTGCAGCATCAGGCGACCCATGATCTGCTGACCGGCCTGCCGAACCGGTTTCTGTTGATGGACCGTCTGGCCGCGGAATTGGAACGAGCCCGGTCCAGCGATAAATTCGTGGCCGTGTTATTTCTGGATATAGACAACTTCAAAAGGATCAATGACAGCATGGGACACGCGGTCGGCGATGCCTTGCTCCAGCAAATATCCGATCGGCTGCAGGCCGCGCTGCGTCCTAATGACACCATCGCGCGCCATGGCGGTGACGAGTTTGCGGTGGTGGCTGGCGATCTGCCGCGTTCGGAGAATATATTAGATGTGCTCCGCAAAATTTATGCCGCTTTCGAGCGTCCGATGTCATTAGGCGCCCAGGAAACTTACATCACCTTCTGTACCGGTATCGCTATCTATCCGCATGACGGAATCGATGCCGAAGATTTGTTGCGCAATGCCGGCACGGCCATGTATCAGGCCATTGCGGCGGGCCATAATCAATACCGTTTTTACGCCCCGGATATGAATACCCGCAGCCATGAACTGCTGACCCTGGAAACTGATCTGCGCCTGGCGCTGAAGCGCAACGAGTTTGTGGTTTATTACCAGCCGCAGGTAGAGCTTGGTGCCGGGCATATCGTTGCCATGGAAGGATTGATCCGCTGGCGGCATCCGCAACGCGGCCTGGTAGCGCCGGCCGGTTTTGTCGCCATGCTGGAAGAGTCCGGGTTGATCATGCCGGTCGGGGAGTGGGTCCTGAGCCAGGCCTGCGCCGAGTTTAGAGAAATGGGGCTTCACGGTATGCGTATTTCCGTCAACGTATCGGCTTCCCAGTTCAACGACCCGGAGTTGCTGCACACGGTGTGCCGCATCATGAAGGAAGAATGCATCCCGCCGAATGCGCTGGAATTGGAAATGACCGAGAACATCATCATGCAGGACCCGGCGGCCACCATCGCGATTTTGAAGAAATTACGGGCACTGGGGATTCGGATCGCCATCGACGATTTCGGCACGGGCTATTCATCGCTGTCCTATCTCAAGCGTTTTCCGCTGGATGCGCTTAAGATCGATCAGAGTTTCGTGCGCGACCTGACCCTCGATACCAACGATGCGGCCATTGTCGAGGCCAGCATCACGCTGGGTAAAAAACTCGGCCTCGAAGTCATTGCCGAAGGCGTGGAAACCAAAGAGCAATTCGACTTCCTTCGCGCCCATGATTGCGATCTGGTACAGGGGTACTATGTCAGTCGTCCCTTGCGTAATAACGACCTGGTCGACCTGCTGCGGGAGGGCCGACACTGGTGACGCGCGCAATAGCTTAATCTTCCCTTGAAAAGTCCTCATTTGAAGGGGCCGAGGCGCCGCCTCGGCTTTTTGCCTTAAGTGCCCGTGCCATGTCCGGTCACATAGACCGAACATTCATTCCGCAACTTGAACAGCGCTTCTGACACGGCAATAAAAGGTGTCAGGTCAGTAGCAAACGCTGATCAGATTGAAGCAGAATGAATGTTCAAACCGTCCGTCATCAGCATGCGGCAAGATGAGCGGATGCTCCGCAGGCTGTCGCCAGGCGACTGGCATCCCGTTCGGCTTTGCCGGATCAGTTTTTTACTCAGGCTGTATGACAGGTCGCCGCGCAATGCGTGCACCCGTTAACCTGCCTGAATAATTGAGCGGCTTTTTTCAGGGCGCTGTTGCAATTGCTGATGGCTCCCAGGTATTGAATCGCTTCCTTGCCGGGAAGATGATCGCAATCCGCTTTATGAACCACATGATCCCCATTGCTTTGAGCATTAACCTCAACGTAAAACTCTGCCATTGTTGATACCTCTCACGGTTTTGTGTTGTCGGAAGGTGGGCTTAAAAATGCAACTCACCTGATCGGTCCGGTTTCTGTCGAACTTCGAACATTCAATTTGCAATATGTTGGAAAAATGACAGAAATAAGGCCGAATCCTGGATATTTTCGAGCTCATTTAACAATGAAGCAGAATTTGTACCAGCACAAATCAGCGGTTTAACCCGGATATTTCATGGAACCACAGAGAACACGAAGAACACGAAGAAAATCATGGCATTATCATTTCTCACAGATAACTTCATGAGCTCATTATGAAATATTTGCAAGTAATTGAATTGAAAAGCCTTCGTGTACTTCGTGTCGTTCGTGGTGAAATATTCAGGTTAAAGTAATTAGGCTACGAACGATGCGAGGTAAAACTCAGGTAAAAACTGAAAGTTCAGAATGGCTGTGCGCCCCGTGATTAATCAGGGCTGATGGAAATGTGTGAATTCTTGGGAATGAGTCCGCATTTATGGCATGTCCGTTGTTTACAGGGCTGCCGTTACGGATTCGAGCAGGCCTTTTATCTCGCCGGCAGTGATGAACACCAAGCGGCTGCGGTTATCTTCGGAAGTCCTGGCAGGCAATAGTGTCGGCGGGAACAGCCGGCCGGCCGAGCCTTGCACGCATACGGGGCGACGGTGTTCAGTGGTATAAACCACGCCTTTCAGGCGCAGCAACCGGTCGGCATGCCGCATCATCAGGTTCTCCAGCGCGGCCTGCAGGCGCGGCCAGGAAACAGGTTGGTCGAATTGCAGCGTAGTGCTGCCAAAGCGGTGCTCAGGTATAGGCGGATCGGATATTAATCGATAGCGGTGCTGTTTCTGGAAAGTGAGCAAGGTATCAGGATCGATGGCGCCATGCACGGCGTGAAGCTTTGCCGCCGCCGGGGCCAATTGGTCCAGGCGCGCCGTCAGGCTATCGATTTGCCGGTCTTCCGCCAGATCAGTATGGGTAATAATCAATGTATCGGCCCAGACAATCTGGGCCTGGGCTTCGGGATACCGATTCAAGGCATCCTCGCCGGCAGCGGCCGAAACCGTTACGATCAGGCCATCCAGACGATAGCGCGATGCCAGCCATCGCTCCCTTAACAAGGTGTCCAGTATCGGTTCGGGGGTGGCGATGCCGCTGGTCTCGATCAACACGCGGTCGAACGGCTTCTCGGCCTGCGCCTGCCAGGCCATGCGCAGGTTTTTCAGCAGCGGCGTCAATGCTCCGTGTACCTGACAGCACAGGCAGCCGCCTGACAGGACGCTCAACGGCACGTTGTGTTGCCTGAGCAACTGCTGATCGACAGGTGTGGCGCCGAATTCATTGATCACAACGGCCGAGCGCGGGGCATGGTTTAACAGCTGGTTCAATAATGTGGTTTTGCCGCTGCCGAGGAAGCCGCTCAGGACGATGACGGGAATACGGTTGTCTGGTTCAGGGGAAAATGTCATGCGTGATGCCTGTTTTAAAAATCAACCCGCAGACCTACCTCAAAACCTCGGCCCGCTTCCGGGGCGAAGTTGCGCAGGAACGAGACGGAATTGCGTATTTCCTGGTTCAGCAGATTGTTGCCTTTGACGTACAGCATTAAGTCGGTATTTTCGGCCACGCCCAGGCGGTAGTTGGCACTGGTGTTCAGCAGCCAGTAATCGGGCGTTTCGGTTTCGTTCTCGCCGGGCCGGTTTTGCCGTTCGGCGCGGGTCAGGCGGATGTTGGCCTGCCAGTCCATATCGGACCAGGTCAGCTGCGTGCCGTAGCGCAGCGGCGGCAGGCGCGGGACATCTGTGCCATCGGTAAAGCGGCCGCGCACGTAATCGCCGAACCAGGTACTGTCGAGCTTGCCGTAGCGGGTTTCGAGCAAGGGAAAGGTGAAATTGGCTTCAAAGCCCTGGAACTCGGCGTCGCGCTGCTGTGCTCGGACGACCGGCGTGCAGTCGCCGGCGGGGCATGCGTCGACAAAGGCGTCGGCGTCACGATCGAAGAATGTGCCGTCGTAAATCTGCGCGATATAGTCATTAGCCCAATTGTAGTAAAAGCTGACGTCGGCCTGTATCCAGTTCCTATCGACATGAAAGCCCAGATCGAGGTTATGCGCGGTTTCCTCGCGCAAGTCGGCATTGCCTATTTCATAGTTGCGGGTAGCCAGATGCAAGCCGTTGGCGAACAGTTCCTGCACGCCCGGGGCGCGCTCGGCGCGCGAGAAGGCCAGGCTGACCGATTCCTGGTCGGTGATGTTCCAAAGGGCCGACACCGAGCCGCTGATCGGCGTATGCGTGCGTGCCGTCCGGCTTTCAGGCGAGATCGTCTGGTGTTCGCCGCGCAGGCCGAACTCATAAATCCAGTCGCCGTGGTGGATGTCTTCGACGGCGAAGAAACCGTAGGAGTCTATTTGCGATTTCGGTACGATGGCTTCGGCGCCGGTCGCTGAAAAGGTGCTGTTTTTGGTTTGCATGCCGATGACGCCGTGATCGAAAACAGCCCATGATTTCTGTATCATTTCCAGCCGGCTTTCGAAGGTTTCGTTTTCGTAGCGCGTGCTGGGGCTGTTGTTTTCCAGTTCCACATGCTGATAATCGGTGTAGGCCAGGCGCATGCGCAAACTGTCGGCATGCGCGAAAGGGTCTATCAGTTCGCCTTTGATGTCGTAGCGTGTTTGCCGCATATCGACGCGCACGGCTTCTGGCATCTCGGCTTGATCATCATGACTTTCTTCTTCGTGGTCATGATCATGAGCGCCTGGCGGTACGCCGTAATTGTTTTCCAGATGATTGATGGAAAAACCCAGCAAGCCTTTGTCGCCGATTATGGAAAATCCGGCGCTGCCGTTCTTGGCGCGCGCGTTACTGTTAGGCAGGCGTCCGTTGCTGTTGAGTATTTCCTCTTCATGCTCGTCTTCGGTGTGTGTCGCGGCTTCGGCGGATTCGTCGATAGCCAGTCCCGGAATTTGCATCGGGATGCTTTCGCGGAACAGGCCGTCCAGATGCCAGGCGAACATGTCCTTGCCGCCTTCCAGTTTAAAGGCGCTGGTTTTGCCCTCGAAAACGGAATTATAGCGCTGTTCGACGGCACCCTGAATCAGGCGGTCGGGAACCTGCTCCGGGATACGGTTATCGATGACGTTGACGATGCCGCCGATGGCGCCGCTGCCGTACAATAAAGTCGCGGGGCCGCGCAGGACTTCGACTTGATCGGCAAAGAACGGTTCTATGCTGTTGGCATGATCAGGGCTTAATGACGATGCGTCATTGGTGCCCAGGCTATTTTGCAGAACCTGTACGCGCGGCCCGGACTGGCCGCGAATAACGGGCGTGCCGACGCCCGGCCCGAATGACTGGCTGGTAATGCCGGCTTCATCTTTCAAGGTTTCACCAATCGTACTTGCTGCTTTCAGGCGCAGTTCATCATCGTTTAATACCGTTACCGGGCGTGCGGCACTGGAGATCGTTTGCGTCAGTGGGGTGCTGATGACGATTGTTTCCAGCTTCTGGGGTTGTTCGTCATCTGCTTTAGCGGTAACGCTGACCGCTCCAGCCGAGATGAAAAAAAGGGCGATTTTTTTCTTCATTGTTGTTAGTTGGATGTGTTAAATATTAAGTAGCAAATAGATTGAAATGGGGATTACGCGATTATTCTTAAATTATGTTATAACATAACAACCAAAAAGCCTGATTCGTGCGGATATTGGCCCGACTCAGGCATTCGCTCTCGCGCAAGCGGCACAAGTGCCGTGGATCTCAATTGATTTATAACTGATGATAAAGCCGGCTTTTTGGATTTCCGATGTCAGGGCGTGCATGACATCGAATGCGGCGCGCTCTTCGATCTCATGGCATTGATCGCAAATCAACAATAATTGCTCATGCTGTCTGTCGGAGCAGTTGCAGCCGACATAGGCATTAAGGCTTTCCACTTTATGAATCAGGCCCTGGCCCAATAGGAAATCCAGCGCCCGATAGACGGTTGCCGGTTTGGCGGAATAGTTCAGCGGCTTGATGTGATCGAGTAGGTCATAGGCCTTGACGGCTTTGTGGCTTTCCCAGATGAGTTCCAGTATTTTGCGGCGAATCGGAGTCATATTTACCCCTCGCTTGACGCAAAGCCGTTCCGCCATGCTGATGGCTTCGGTAATGCATTTTTTGTGATCGTGAGCAAGGGGTGCTTGTGTATTGTGAGAATCGGGTTTGCTCATGGTTGCATTATGGATTTGAACGTTAATCAACTGAATTTGACAGCCGTCAGCGGTGCGGCGGCTGTCAGGAATTCAAAAATGTTATGTTATAACATTTTAAATAAAAAAAATAGCGCTTATACGGATTGGGACGTGCTGGTTGGAATTAATGTACTGGTTACGCACGAATCATTTTATGTTTTTCTGTGAACATTGCGGTACCTGAGTCGCGCTGTAGGTGAGAATTCATTTATGCCCTATGGGTACTTGTGCCCAGAAGGGTTTCGCGTTGCCTGTTAGTGTGCCGGCACTCCGGCTTTTTCCTTGGTCGAATACCCTAAAGGACCAGTGAGTTCGACCCTGCGGGCACCTGAGCCAATTATCTGCGTAGTGGCATCAGTTAATGTATTTTTAGCGGATGATCGATTAAATTGCTGTGCGTGGTTATCGTGCTAAATAGGGATTGGTTTTTTACAGGAGGTCGCATTGCATGGCCATCACCATCAATTCGGCGAGATTTTCAGCCTGCATCTTTTCCATGATATGGGCTCTGTGTACATCAATGGTACGGTTGCTGATATCGAGTATTCTGGCGGCCTCTTTGTTGGAATGACTTCTGACTATCAGGCTCAGCACTTCTTTTTCGCGGGCCGTTAAATGATCGAGGCGGTCAAGTATCTTGCGTTTCTCCCTGAGTTGTTCCCGGGTTTGGGCATCCTTGCTAAGGGCTTCCTCGATACGGCTCAGCAGAATTTCCTCATTGAACGGTTTTTCCAGAAAATCGACGGCTCCGGCTCTGAATGCTTTTGCCGAATCCGGCACATCGGCATGGCCGCTGATGAAGATTATGGGGATATCTATGCCTCTTTTGATGAGTTCTTCCTGAAGGTCGAGTCCGCTCATGGATGGCATCCTAACATCCAGAAGCAGGCAACTGGGTTGCTCAGGATTATAGTGATCTAAAAAGGCTTCAGCCGATTCGAAACTCATGACAGGCTGTCCTGTCGATTCGATCAATAGCGTCAGGGAATCGCGCACGGCAAATTCATCGTCAACTAAATAGACTATAGGGGTCGCCGGCTTATTGTGCGTCATCAGATTTCCTCCGTACCGGTATAGTAAAGTAAAAAGTACTGCCTTTTCCCGGTTTGCTGGCAAAGTATAATGCGCCATCATGGGATTTGATGATTGATTGGCTGATGGATAATCCCATTCCCATGCCGGACGATTTAGTCGTATAAAAAGGCGTCAATATCTTTTTTTGGCTGGACTGGCCAAGTCCGATGCCGTTGTCTTTAACTTTTACTTCTATAAAGTGATCATCATTCAGCAGTGTCTGAATAAACAGTTTTCGCGGTTTATTATGTGGTAAATTTTTTAGGGCATCAATGCTGTTTCTGACTAGATTTAAGATCACCTGTTCAATCTGAACACTATCGACATAAATGGCAGGCAGGTCGTCCGCCAGGTTAAAAGTCAACAGAATATTATATTGTTTTAAATCGGTCACCGATAAGCTGACCGCATTTTCGATCAGCGCGTTCATGTCGGCGGTCGAGCGATGTATTTTCTTGGATCTGACAAACTCCCGCATGTGATGAATGATTTGTCCTGCTTTCAAGGCCTGATCATGGGTTTTTTGCAGGATTGAGCTGAGCTTCGAAAGGTCGGGTTTTTCGGCCTGAATAAAACGCAGGCAGGCCTGCGTGTAGTTGACAATCGCTGTCAGCGGTTGATTGACTTCATGGGCGATACCGGACGCCAGTTCTCCCATCAAACCCAGGCGCATAACATGGGAGAGTGCCTCCAGGTGCTCTTTTTGCTGGCGCTCTTGCATCTTGCGCAGGCTGACGTCACGGACGATGCTGGTGAAATAGTCCTGGCCATCAAGCGTAAATTCGGCGATGGAGATGTCGAGTGGTACCGCGGAACCGTCCTTGCGCATGCCTTCCACTTCGCGAATGCGGCCCAGGACTTTTGGCATGTCGGCTTCCTGCTTATAGCTTTTTCGTTCCCGATGGGAACATTTGTTTTGCGAAAGAGGCATGAGTTTATTGATGCGCCGGCCAATCAGTTCTTTCTCGGTGTAGCCAAAAATGGTTTCGACCGCGGCATTCACGGAGATGATTTTGCAGGACATGTCGCAAGTAATGATACCTTCTATGGAGGCATTGAAAATGGAATTAAGCTTTGCCTCGCGTTCCAGTATCTGCTGTTTTGAATGCCTGAGGTCTTCAACCAGCTTGGTCAGGTTCTGATTGCTCTGAGACAAATCGCAATCCTGCTTAAGTACCTTTTGGGCCAGTTTTTTATTGAGATTGGCGATGGTTGCCTCGGCGCGTTTACGCTCGGTGATGTTGTTCAAGGTCAGCCAGATTTCGCTGTCATTATCATTGATGTCATTGATTTTACCCTGGCATTCCACATAGACAACATCATCGTTGCTGTGTTTGAGCCGGACATCCAGCGTTTGATTGTTTTGTTCCGTCACCAGGCTGCGCAGGAATAAATAATACGGGTCCTGGTCAGCCGGATCAATATATTGAGCCAGCTTCCGGTTGATGAGCTTTTCCTTGGGATGGTCTAATAAACGGGCGGCGGTAAGGTTGGCTTGCAGAATCACACCGTCTTTATTCAGGGTCAGATAGCCTACCGGGGAAAGATTATACAGGTTGGCGTACAGATCACGAGAGGCGAGCAGTTCCTGATGCGTTCGGCTAAGTTCCTCATTCTGTAATTCAAGCTCTATCTGGTGAACCTGGAATTCGAACAGCAGCTTTTGAATATCCTGGCTGGACATGCGAGTAATATCGGTGCCGGATTTGCTAAGCATCGTTTCCGCCCGTTTGCGAAGATTTTCTCGGTATTGGACCAGCAGGTGCTCCGCATCTGTTTGGAGAATTTCGTAATCGGTATTCCTGTCAAATGAATTAAACATGGCGATTGATTCCCGCGGATAGGTGAAAAAATGGGCGCACACAGTCCATGCGGGTGCTGGCCGGGGTAATGGTGCGGAATTTCAGCCTGAGCATTAGTGGAGTTTGGAGGGTTGTGCTCATGACTTATCCCGTTCGATGTCCTCGATGGTCAGCAGTATGCGCCTGTTTGTCGATGCCTGCTGTAGTAAGCGGCCATTGAGGATTAAATGTTTTTTCCCGATTACCGGGAATTCATAGCTGTGGTTAAACGCCTCAAAGGTCGTGTTGTGATTCAATGTTTTGCTTAGATGGCCGCGCAGTTGTTCCGTGTCCCAGGCAGCGCCATTGATAGTGAAGAACGATTGTTCTGTCAGATTTTCATTAGCAGGATTGAAAGCTTTATAAAATGCCGGATTGGCGGTAATGATATTGAAATTTTCATCGAGCACCAACAAGGGATGGCAGACCGTGTTGACGATCGCACTGGCCATACTGGCATCTACCGCCGCCTGTTCGGCTTTTTTCAATCTGCCGATATCGATAAACGTGATAACCAGTCCGTCAATCATGTTTTCCGCGGTTCGATACGGCAGGATACGCAACAGGTACCAGGCACCATTTGTGGATTGTACTTCCGTGTCCTTGTAAATCAGCGTTTGCAACACCGCTTTGGCATCATCGATCAAATAGTCATATTTAAGGCTTAAGGCCAGATCGCCAAGAGGTCGCCCTATGTCGCTGTTGATCAGGTTGACAATGTTGACGACCGATTTGGTGAAGCGTCTTATTTTAAGGTTGTTGTCGAGAAAAATCGTCGCGATATTCGTGCTGTTCAGAAGGTTTTGCATGTCATCATTAATCTTGGACAGGGCATCGACTTTCGTTTGAAGCTCACTGTTGATGGTATTCAGTTCTTCGTTCAATGACTGCATTTCTTCCTTGGAGGTTTCCAGTTCCTCGTTGGAGCTTTGCAATTCTTCATTGGTGGACTTGAGCTCTTCGTTCGAGGTTTCCAGCTCTTCTATCGTTGCACGCAGGGATTTTTTAGTAAACAGCAACTCCTGCGCGAGTTGCTCTTTATCACTCTCATTGCCCGGGACCGGGTTGCTATCCTGCTCGCCAGTCTGTGTGACGAGTTTGTCATGATGCGGATGAAAACTGACTAAAAACAAATCCTGCAGCGCTTCCGGCTCGAAAATCCTCACCAGTTTCAGGTCGATCGTTTCGATGCCGTTGTTGGTTTTGATTCTGAGTCCATTGCTGATGATGTCCATATCACCTTTTTTTTTGGCTTTGCGCAGCGATGTCGCCAGCGGTACGCGCAAGCCTTCCCGGGCCATTTCAATGATATTCCAGTTGGGCTGGCCTTGCGCGGGTTCCAGATAATTTCCCGTATGGCCATGAATATAAATAATTTTGCCGTGTTCGTTGATGATAATACAGACCGGTGCGTAGTATTCCAGCAACAGCTTTTCTATTTGTCGGGCGATATGACCGGGTTGAGCGATTGGTTTGGGTAATTTATGTGCCATTGACGAGACGTTGTGTGAGCTTGTCGGTAGTAAGCCGGGTTTGGATATCGGCAAATCGATATGGATGTTTTTTCGCTGATAAATCTTGCATTTTTTGTCAATGACTGAGAATAGATGGTTAAAATTGCCAATCGATTCGGATGTGCCGAGAAACAGAAGTCCGCCGGTTTTCAGCGTATAGTGGAAATGTGGGAAAATCTGCTTTTGCAGTTCGGCGCCCAGATAAATCAGCAGGTTGCGGCAACTGATCAAATCAATACGCGTGAATGGCGGGTCCTGAAGCAGATTCTGTATGGCAAATATCACGGTATCACGGATTTCCTTGCTGATACGGTAGCGATTGTCTTCCTGATCGAAGTAGCGCGCCAGCCGATTCGGTGAAACATCGGCGGCAATCCCGATCGGATAAGTACCTTCCCGTGCCTGGTGAATGGATGACTCGTCCAGGTCGGTGGCAAAAATCTGAAAACTGTATGATTTTTTATATTGCTCGTTATACTCTTTAAGCAAAATGGCAAGGGAATAGGCCTCCTCGCCGGTGGAACAACCCGGAACCCATACACGCATTTCGTAGTTGTCGGGTTTATCTTCAAATAGTTTCGGCAAGGCAGTGTGTTTTAGCGCCTCGAATGCAGGCTCGTCTCTGAAAAAATTGGTGACGTTGATCAACAATTCCTTGAACAATTTATCTATTTCGACCGGATTCTCTTGCAAAAATCGCACATAAGCATCCGTATTTTTGATTTGATGGATATTCATGCGCCGGTTTATGCGGCGGTTGACAGTAGTGGGTTTATAGGCCGATAAATCATGGCCTGTACGATTGCGCAACAGAATGAAAATTTTTTGGATTGGTTCGGTGGCTGCCAGCATTTCCGCCGGCTCCAGCGTCTGAAAATTGTTAAAATAAGACGCTTCAATATATTGGACCAATTGTTGCCCCATTTTTTCAGCAGGCAATATAAAATCAATATCGCCCATCGCTATGGCATTGTT
Organism: Methylobacter sp. BBA5.1; assembly: GCF_000746145.1. Lineage (NCBI taxonomy): Bacteria > Pseudomonadati > Pseudomonadota > Gammaproteobacteria > Methylococcales > Methylococcaceae > Methylobacter > Methylobacter sp. BBA5.1. The sequence continues at coordinate 50,143 of NZ_JQKS01000014.1, read as the reverse complement.
GGGCATGCCGCCAAACTTTGCGGTTTCAGGGGCTTGCACCATGGTCATGCCCGACACTGCCTTAATCGTTTTAAGGCCCAAAGTGCCATCCGTGCCGGTACCTGAAAGCAGGATGCCAATGCTCATTTCCTGTATATCTTCCGCCAGGGAACGTAAAAAGAAATCAATAGGTAAATGCATCGTCCCATGGCTGGATCTATCCATAACATACATTCGATGATGGAATAGCGCCAGGTTTTTTCCGGGCGGGCATACAAAGATATGATTTTTTTTCAACACCATGCCGTCTTCAACGACAATAACCGGTATTTCGGTAACTCCGGATAGTAAATCGGATAATAGCTTCGTGTGCCCGGGCTGCTGCTGGTGGTGGGTTATGATGACAAAGGCAAAACCGCTATGCGATGAAAGATTGGAGCAAAATGCCTCCAGGGCTTCCAGCCCGTCCGCTGAAGCTCCGATACCGACCACGGGCAGCCTGGAATTCATCAAGTGCTTTTTATAGTGCATGTCTCGAGCACTGGACTCTAATGCGATTCGTGGCTCTACTTTACTGCCGCCTGATTTCACGGAATAGAGACCTCTAAATTGCTACCTTGGCTGAATTAAGTTCTTGTTTTATCATATTTTTTTAATTATAGAAATTCAGCTTAACACACCAGATTAATGTTGAAAACAAGCGATCATCACTAGCCTCAGTGCCTTGTTTGATGAGGTGCGCAATATCAATTCAACTTATATGGGAATTAAGGAAGCATCTGAACCAATGACTCCAGCAAAGCTGGAATTGGATAGTTATGAATTTTTCCAGAATGACTGTCTTTCGATAAGTTGCGGACCACTTCTCATGAAACAGGGTCTCAATCTGAATCAAATAAAGTTTGTTAGAAAAATACTACATTTTGCGATAGCCAGCCATGCGTAAAAATACTTAGGTGAATATACGAATTTGTTAATCAAGTTTTTTCTTTTATAAATATGCGAACCATAAAAAACAAATTTAGAAAATCTGAGAGTTTAGCTTCTGTAAGAGCCCGTTTGGGTTAAGTATTTTTTTATGGATGCTTTTCAGGGGTTGCACGTTTTTTTGAATGGGATGGCTTTTTAAATTTAATTATGGTTGATATTCAAAAATTCAGATGAAATAGTGAGTTCAAAATGGCAGTTAATGTATCTAAACAACATCAAAGTTTTGATTGGCAATATAAAATAGCTGGGATTGATATTGAGTTAAAAGAAAAAAAATTCATGGATGATGAATTTGAATATTACAAATCCACCAAAACCAGATCGAAGAAAAAATTTCGGCAAGACATGCAAAGATAAGTAGAAGTAATTCTGTAACCATCGGGTAATCGATCGGTAAATTATCAGTCGGCGCGTTGACCGGAATGCCGAAGGAATGAGGATAGCCGTAGGTCGATAAGGATAATCGCATCAAGTAACGATCATTAAAAACTAGTTAGATTTTGCTGTTCCTCTTCGCGTTTTTTGGAGTCGAGCGTGAAGAGGGCTCCAGTTTTTCGTATCGCAAAACAGTGGCTTAAAGAGGTCGCTTTCAAGCTGAAGTTTGGGATCCAAATGGAGAGAATCAATATGTTGATCCGATGTAAAAATTGCCACACAAATTGTCAGGCATATTTGAAGTATTCAGGCGCGGTAACACCTTTATCATGTAATGTGATGAGGGAGTAAGTAAATTATGTTCAATTTATTTAAGGATGAGTCACAAAGCGTTAACTCTTTTTTTCTGTTCATGCAGAGCTTGGCGAATCGCAATCTGGTTGCGGAAGCATTAAAAGTCAGCGAAGCTAAATACCGCAGTTTGCTCGAAAACATGGGGCTGGGCGTGATCTATCTGAGTAATGTGGGAACGGTGATCTCCGCTAACCAGGTTGCTGGACAAATAATGGGGATGCCGCTTGATAATATGATGGGGCGCGCATTGACCGATACTTGCTCAAGAATTGTTAAGGAAGACGGCTCGGTTCTTGCTCATGATCAGCATCCGGCCATGTTGGCCTTGCGTACCGGCAAGCCTGTGGAAAATGTCGTCATGGGGCTGTTTAATCATGCACAGCAAAACCATACCTGGGTGATGTCCAGTTCGGTACCGGAATTCCTACCGGGAGAGCGAGAGCCTCATCAGGTTTTTATGACTTTGACCGATATTACCCGGCGAAAGCGGGCCGAGGAGGAGTCAAGTCTGGCATCGGTTATCGTTAATAATACAGGCGAAGGCATTGTTGTCACAGATCAGGACAATAAAATCATTTCGGTGAATCCTGCCTTCACGATCTTAACCGGTTTTTCCCGTCAGGAGGTTTTGGGCAAGAGGGCTCATTGTTTTCAATCCCCAAAAGATGCCATAAAAATTGATGAGGCGTTGCGCAACAGCAGAAAAAACGGCAACAGTTGGCAAGGCGAGCTATGGCATCGGCGCAAAAATAGCGATGATTTTCCGTGCTGGACGACCATTAACCAGGTCAAGGACGCAACGGGCAGGACAACGCATCATGTTTACGTGGTTATGGACATAACCCATCTGAAAAAGGATCAGAACCGCCTCGGGTTTCTGGCCTATCATGATCCGTTGACCAAACTGCCCAATCGGATGTTATTAAAGGACCGTATCAATCATGCGCTGCAGAATGCACGCCGGGAAGGTTCTCAAGTGGCCGTTTTGTTTCTCGATCTTGACCGCTTCAAGATCATCAATGATACCTATGGGCATGCCGTTGGCGATGGTTTGTTGAAAGAAGTGGCAACGCGGATCAAGAATCTGGTCAGAAAAGAGGATACTGTCTCACGGTATGCCGGTGATGAGTTTATCGTGTTCATGGAAGATGTTTCCGATACCAAAAGTCCTGCCACTCTGGCCCGAAAGCTGATTGAGACATTTAATATCCCGGTGGAAGTCAAAGGTCATACCCTGCAAGTAACTACCAGTGTCGGCATCAGTTTGTTTCCTCGGGATGGCGATGACTCCGACAGCTTGATAAAAAATGCCGATGCAGCGATGTATCGAGCCAAAAAAGAAGGTCGCAATAATTTTCAATATTACAGACCGGAATTAACCACGCAAGCCTTTGAAAAAATGGCTGTAGAGACTGAGTTAAGGCAGTCGATAGATAAGCGTGAGCTGGTTCTGTATTACCAGCCGCGGGTTTGCCTTAAAACCGGAAACATCGCCGGTATTGAAACATTAGTGCATTGGCAGCATCCGGTGATGGGACTGATACCGCCTGCGCGCTTTATTCCCGTAGCCCAGGAAAGCGGGTTCATTCTGGCGCTGGGCGAATGGATGGTTGAGGCAGCTTGCAGACAGATGCGATGTTGGCTGGACGAGAGGGTGCCGGTAAATAAAATCGTAGTGAATGTGTCGGCGTTTCAATTACTGCGTTCCGATTTTTTAGCGACAGTGGAACGCATACTGCGCGAGCACGAGCTCTCGCCCCGTTGCCTGGAATTGGAAATTAATGAGTGCAGTCTTATGGACAATGCCGAGCACATCATCAAAGCCTTGAATGGATTGGCTGACGCAGGCATGGATTTGACTATTGCCGATTTCGGCAAGGGCTATTTTTCACTTATTAATTTAAAACGTATTCCGGTTAAGAAACTGAAAATTGACCGTTCATTCGTATCTGAAATGTTGTGCAATTCCAACTACGAAGCCGTTATTCGTTCAGTGATAGCCTTGGGAAACAGTCTGAATTTACAGGTCATTGCTCAGGGGATTGAATCCGAAGCTCAGAAAGATAAGCTGATAGAGATGGGTTGTAATTTGGGACAGGGTGATTTTTATTTTCCACTCGCTCTGCCTGACGCTAAAAATCTCACCAAGTTGATGTCGTGAAATTGATACATTTTCCAAAATCAAACAGTATTGGTTATCTTTGATGCTGAGCCTAAACATTTGATTGGGTAGGTGATTATACGGATTGTGGCTTTATTCATCTGTTCATAAAATGAACCTCAATGACTATTTCTTCGCAGTGTTTAGGAAGAAAAATGAAAGATGAATGTAAACCCGTACAACATATACCCACTACCGCTATCGATCCCGAAGTATTTCGGGATATGGTGGCAGAACGCGCTTTCTGCAAAGCCGAAAAAAGAGGTTTTGCAGCCGGACACGAACTAGAAGACTGGCTTGAAGCCGAACAGGAAATTAACAATCAGTGTTTCTATTGGTTTCAGGAAGTAGAGTGATTCTCTATTAACAGGAATTTCCCACTCTCTGCAGTCTTTATCCAAAATAAATTTAATTATTAATGTGTAAATACACGGAATCATACTCTATGGTATTCGATATGAAGCGAAACAAAGTAATTGATGTTCCACGCTTTGACAACAAGTCCGCGGAACTTAAGCGATGCATCGCTTTTCATGAAGCTGGGCATGCGACAGCTATTTATTTAAACAACAAGGCACGTGATCTTCCCCCGGTTTTCTTTCAAATCTTATTTAAGGATATAAAAGAAGCGTCTCCCGAAGACTTTGAAAATGCAGGCCACACAGTTCCGGGTGAATGTATCGCTAAAGTGGAAGGAGGACGGTTAATTCAGTCGTTGCCTCATTCGATGGAAGCCTTGCTGGAAAAAATAACAGGCCAGGATGACGCAATGAGTCGGACGGTAAAAGATTATGTCACCGCTTTTGATGCGGACATCGTTAACTTGCTGGTCGGTCCATTGGCCGAAGCCAAACATGTTGCTGAAACCGATAACGAGTTATTCAATCATCGTTTGGTCAATATAAACGCGTTGAAGAATTATGGCGGCAGTTCTGATATTGAATCGGCTTATGAATATTTACAGAGTTACTCATCCAACAAACAGCAACAGGATGAGAAATTGAATGAGTTATTTAATGTAGCCTTTAACTTTGTAAACGATCATGAAAACTGGAAAGCGATTTCCAAACTGGCCGGTTATATTGCCGATTCGAATAAAAATACGATCAGCTGTGAAGAGGTTATTGCCGTGCTTGAGTCATCGAATACGATTGATTTCGCACATGAAATGCCGCAAATTGATCGCCGTGCGGCATGTGCCTGAATGGTAAGGGCTTTCCAGGCTGCACGGATGCAATGCCAATCAAATAGAGATTAAAACGCGCCCGCCAGGCGGTTGGGGAGTCATTTTTCTATGATCACAGAAAGCTCTTCATGGGTGCGGAAGCGGTCTTATTCGCATTTCTTCAGGGGCAGGCGGATATCCGCCCATAGGCGATTTGGACCGCTCATCATTTAAATATCTGTGCCGCTTTTAATGCACCGCTTTAGGTTGAGGGATCAGTATAATGGATAAGCCGGAAAACAATATTAAGACTTTATTAATCAATCTATACAACTACCTGAAGAACTTGTTGCAGACCGTTTCCGGTTTTTTTTCCAGGCAGGAGCCAGAGGTTGAACTTAATAAACCCGTGGCTGAAAAAACGCCCGGCTCCAAGCAGCGCAAAATCATTTACCTGGCGCTATTATTCATACTGACCCTGTCTGTGCTAAACAGCATCCAGGAAGTTCAACGCGATGAAATCCCTTACAGCCAGTTTCTTAAATATCTGAAAGAAGCAAAAATCGAGAAGGCCGTCGTTACCGAGCGTTACATCACCGGCGTGATCAAATCCGACGATCCGAACGAGCCATCCAGGCCATTCATGACGGTACCGCTGTGGCAAAACGATCTGGCTGAAATGCTGGAACAGAATAATGTTGAATATGTAGTCAGGAGCGGGGAAAACTGGTTGGCCAATATTCTGTTCAACTGGATCATACCGATTCTAATATTCGTCTTTATCTGGTCCTGGATTATTCGCCGTACTACCGGGGGACAAAGGGAATTTCTGAATCTGGGTAATAAAATCCGTATTCACCAGGATACGTTGCCCAAGATTACCTTTGACGATGTGGCCGGCGCCGACAGCGCCAAGCAGGAACTGAAAGAGTCCATAGATTTTTTGAAATCACCGGAAAAAATTCAACGACTGGGCGGGCGCATGCCCAAGGGCATATTGCTGGTCGGACAGCCCGGAACCGGTAAAACCTTGCTGGCACGAGCGGTTTCCGGCGAAGCGGGCGTGCCTTTCTTTAATATCAGTGGTTCCGAATTCATCGAATTGTTCGTCGGGGTGGGCGCCGCCCGGGTTCGCGACCTGTTCGAACAGGCGCGCAATAAAGCCCCCTGCATGATCTTTATCGACGAACTTGATGCCATCGGCCGGTCGCGCAGTGGGCCGGTAACATTCGGCGGTCATGACGAACGCGAACAGACTCTGAACCAGTTGCTGACCGAAATGGACGGTTTTGATACGTCGGTCGGCGTGGTGGTCATGGCGGCAACCAACCGTCCCGAGATTCTGGATAAAGCGCTGTTGCGCGCCGGGCGCTTCGATCGTCAGATTATAGTTGATAAACCGGATCTGCAGGATCGCATCGAGATTCTTAAATTACATACCAAGGCAATGGTTATGTCCGATGACATCGATATCACCGTAGTGGCCAAACGCACGCCGGGACTGGTCGGCGCCGACCTCGCCAACATCGCCAATGAGGCGGCAATCATAGCGACGCGGGTTGGCCACAACAAAGTCGAAATGGAAGATTTCGAAGCCGCTATCGATCGCATACTCGCCGGTCCTGAAAAGAAAAATCGCGCATTAGGTCCCGATGAAAAACGCAGGGTCGCCTACCATGAAGCGGGGCACGCGCTGGTCGCCGAACATGTGCCGACCGGACAACCGGTGCATAAAATTTCTATTATTCCTCGCGGTGTATCGTCTCTGGGTTTTACATTGCAACTGCCCGTGGAGGAAAAGTTTATGTCGACTGAAAATGAGCTTAAGGATCAATTGGCTATTTTGATGGGGGGGCGTATTGCCGAGGAATTAGCTCTGGGAACCATCTCGACCGGTGCCCAGAATGATTTGGAAAAAGCCAGCGAGATTGCCCGCAATATGATTTGCAGTCTGGGCATGAGCAAAAAGCTGGGGCCGTTGACTTACGGCAAACGGCAACAGTTGCAATTTTTGGAAACGGAAGTGTCGGAATCCCGTAATTACAGCGATGAGACTGCTCGTCTTATTGATAATGAAATCAAGGCGTTGGTTGAGGAAGCCGAAGCGCGCGCCCGTGAAGTGATTAGCACCAATCGGGAGGTGCTGGATAAGTTGGCGAATTTGTTGCAAGAAAAAGAAGTCGTTATTAGGGAAGAAATTACAGCACTACTTAAAAGCGAGATGAAACAGTGAATATGCATGCAATCCTAGAACAAAAACAATTCAATCAGCACCGGCTGACTAATTTTTTTCAGTCGATGATTTTACTTGGTTCAATGCTATTCCTATTAGCCCTTATCAGTTATTTGTTAACGGGGCTGGAAGGATTAAAGTGGATGGTGATGATCAGCATAGCCCTGCTGCCCATTGTCATCAAGTTCTCGCCCGATATCATTCTTAATCTGTATCGGGCAAAGCCGATGAGTCATAATGAGATTCCCGGGCTGCAAAAACTGGTTTCGGAATTGGCGGAAAGCGCTAAACTTGGGGCCGTTCCACAACTGTATTATGTGTCCAGCCGCACCATGAATGTTTTTGCCATAGGTAACCATGATAAATCCGCTATCGTGCTGACTGACGGCCTGCTGCGCGCACTGAGCGTGCGTGAACTTACCGCTGTTATCGCCCATGAAATCATCCATATCAACAATAATGACATTCAGGTGATGGATATCGCCGATATGCTGAGCCGAATGACCAGTTTGTTGTCTACTTTGGGTCAGTTATTATTGCTGATCAACTTGCCGATGTTTCTGCTGACCGGGGTTGTAGTGCCTTGGACGGCAATAATAATGATGCTTTTTGCACCTATTATCAATAGCCTGCTACAGCTCGCGTTGTCGAGAGCGCGCGAGTTTGAAGCCGATGTGAATGCCGTTTACCTGACAGGCGACCCGGATGGATTGGCGAGCGCATTATTCAAGATGGAATATTATAGCGCGGGCTTGTTCGAGTGGTTGTTTCTGGCCGGACACGGAACGCCTGAACCGTCATTGCTAAGAACGCATCCTGCGACCGAGGAACGGATAAAACATTTGAAATCCTCTTTCAAAATAATGCATAACCCTGCCACCGATTCCTCGGGGCTCTCCAAACCGCTCACGATTCCATTACATTTACAAAGAGTCCAGCGCAGGCCACGCTGGAGAATAGGCGGTTTATGGTATTGAGCCCGGCCTGTTGCCCAAATTGCAGAGGCCCGACCGCTGAGAAAATTTGTATTGGAGCAATTTCAGGCCGGGGTGGCTATTTTCCTGTCCCGGCTTTTCCATCAATCCGGGTAACGAGAGCAAGTCATTCGGGTCCTTAATAGCCGACAGGCGCTCCCGGTCCGTCTGAGTCGCTACTCAATAACGACCGCCGTTCCGCTGGCAGAAACCATTAACATGCCATTCCCTTTACCAAGAACCTCATAGTCGAGGTCAATTCCGACGATGGCATTTGCCCCCATGTCTTGCGCTTGCTGCCGCAATTCCTGAAGCGCGATTTCCCGGGCATGTTGAAGCTCCCTTTCATAAGTGGCGGATCTTCCACCAACCAAATCTCTGATTCCCGCGAAAAAGTCCTTGAACAAATTTGCGCCGAGGATGGCTTCGCCGGCTACAACACCACAGTATTGTGTGATTTTCTTGCCTTCGATATTCGGGGTGGTGGTAATCAACATGGTTTGTCCTCAGTCGGTTTTGGAGTGGTGTGCTTAAGTATAGCCATACAATTTAAATTCTAAATCACGAAATCATGCCTTGGAATCAAACTATTGACGCTGTAATATCCGGTCAGGACTTTACCTCTCGGCAACTGCCCCTGCATTACTCTACTACACGCCATCCATGGCATTATGCATTTTCTGAATTCATTACATCCCTGTAATTCAGCGGTTGCCGAGGACACGAAGAAAAAAATAAATCAAATCAATGCATTAAACTTCGTGCTCTCGATTACTTCCAGACGCAATTTTATCACCTCCATCCTTAGGGACGTTCGTGCCATCCGTGCTTAAATCCTTCAAATTGAATACTTTCACACTCACAAAATTGCTGCTTCATAAAAGAGAATTTTCCCGATTTCAGGCAAAAATTTGCCATTTAAGGTTAAAAATCACAGAAAAATGTAATAGAATCAAAAATAATAACATTAAAAAAATAGTGGTATTTAGGGTGGGTTGACAGTCAATCGATTAGCATGGAGCAGGGGGAACTGTTTGTAACTGATTAAGTCGAATGTTTTGTTAATATAATGCGACTGGCACTAATCAGTTGACTTGTGTAAAAGAGGAGAGTGTTCGCAAGGATGAGAGAGATATTGCATGGCGGTTTTGTGCCGGCCATATGGGTAAGCAATGACCCATACAGTAGAGAAAAAACCAGTTTGTCGTTTCAAACAGAATCCTATAAGCAATTATCAAATCACACATCAAGGGTTTGATTGTCATTCAAGACCCACCACAAAATATTGAAAATACTGCCGTTTTTATTTTATTCGGGCGTTAAGAAAGAAATTTGCGCCAGATTCGTTTAAAATAGTCGCGTTTGTATTCTTTCCGTTTTATATCGGCGAGTTATTTTATGAGTGAAATTTTCCGAGGTCATGTTATGCGTAAAAAACTTCTTACCATTAGTTGGAGTATTGCGATGCTCCTTATGCCTCCCTGGATACAGGCAGCTAATGATTTACCACCTTCGGCCAAAGTTGAAATGGGAGAGGTGGAAGAGGTATGTTCTGACTTCACGCCAAAAGAATGGCGCCAGGATCAGGTTATTGATGGGGTACAGATACAGGCGTCAAAGTTGTGTACGCCTGATAACCCTGCCGAAATTGCCGCTTTTGTTAAAGGCACGAATGGCATTTCCATGGAAACCTTGATGGAAACTCAACTGGCCGCCGATGCCATCACCAAATCGGATGATATGGATGGCGATGGCGACCCCGACAAAATTGTCATCAAACTCGAAATCGTCGAACTGAACGGTCATTCCCCCGATAGCCCTGAATTGACTACCCAGTTTGATATAGCGCCGGGTATACGGCCGACTTTCTGGGTCTTTGCGCCCAAGACCCGTGATATGTCGACCTTAAGCTTATATGAGCCTCAGGCCAATCCTTTGCTGCGCGTGCCATCGCCGGCTATCCGTGTCGAACAGGATGACGTGGTCTGGCTGGTTGTTGAAAACACCCATTATCTGCCGCATTCCCTGCATCTGCATGGTGTCGATCATCCCTATATGGACCGCATGGACCACGGCAACGATGGCGTAGGTCAGACCAGCAACATGGATATCATGCCAGGCGAAAGTAAAACCTATGTGTTCAGGCCGCGTCAACCGGGAACCATGTATTACCACTGCCACGTGCAGCCACACACCCATATTCCCATGGGCCTGCAAGGGATGCTCATCATTGAGGAAAATCGCCCGAATAACTGGCTGCAAACCTTTAACGTCGGTAATGGTCAAGTGCGTCATCCATCGGTGGCCGTCCAGGAAAAATACGTCAGGGAATATGACTTGCATTATGAGTCTGCTGATAAGGAACTGCATGAAATTGTCGCTAGATCAGCCAATGATCCGCGCCTGCTTGCCAAACATCTGAATGTCGATTACGACGTAACCGAAGCGACCGATGACTATTTCATGCTCAACGGCCGTTCTTTCCCTTATACATTAAGGGAATCGCTGATCGAGATGGAGTCGGATAAGAAGGTCAAATTGCGTATTTTGAATGGCCATACCGAAGCTTTGGGTGTCCATATCCATGGTCACAAACCAACCATCACGCATTATGACGGCGTCGATAACGGCCCGAGTTCATATATCACGCGCGATGTGCATGCCATGGTTCCCGCCCAGCGTATCGATCTGGAATTGAGCGGTGTTGATGACGGTCTACATAGCTTTGGCCAGGGCATCTGGATGTTCCATGACCATGTCGAAAAGTCCTTTACGACCAACGGTACGGGCGAGGGCGGCGATATCAGCCTGGTAGTCTATAAAGACTTCCTGGATGAAAAAGGCATCCCTAAAACGCATGGCATGAGCCTGACACCTTACTTCTCGAAGGATTTCTGGAAGAAAAATTATCCGATCTGGCAGGACTATGACGCTTGGCGCAGTTTAGGTTTGCCTGAGGTTAAAGGCGCCGAAGGCCAGGCAACTTCGGCCACGGCTACAGTTCCTGCTCAACAGGCAGCGGTCGGATCCGCGCCGACTGTTGAGGAAACCTCTGCCATCGGCAGACTGTTCTATGGCATTCTGCTGGGTCTGTTTAGCTATGTGCTGATCGTTAAAAGGCAGTTCATTTTCGATCACCTGCGCAAGCTGACAAAACAGCAGTAAAAGTGTAATCAAGAAGCGTCGGGCCTCGTTCCGATGCTTGGTCGAATAAAAGCCACCGCCGGTTTACTGTCGGTGGCTTTTTTATGTTTCTCTAGCGTCGGCGCAATAAGGCATTCTTGAGCTGCCACTGGTCCTGGGGCTCAATGTCTTCCAGAAAATCGACTTTTCCTTGTACTCCCATGGCGGCCGGGACGCCGTCGCGGTACAGAATGCGCCGGCTTGCCTGCGTCGGCACGCGCAGTCCGGGCGTGATGATGCCGGTCAGATTCAACGGATCGGCGGCGCTGATGGCGATCAGGTCGCCGCGCTTTGCCTGCTTGCGAATGTCGCGCAGAACGCCGACCGCCTCCGGCAGCGCATACTGCTCGCCGGCAAAACCCTGTACGAAACGCCCGCCGCGCAATTCGCCGCGCGCTTCCATGCGCCGGAACACATACAGCAGTTCCCGCCAGCTCGGCAGGTTGTTTTCCTGTTCCAGCACTTTCCGGAATACGACGCCATAACGGCGCAGCAAAACCTGGGCAATATGCTCGCAATGCTGATGGCGCTCCGTTTCGGCCGCCGGATGTCTGCGGATCAGCGACCAGCGGCCGGCCGCCGCGAACGGGTCGTAAAACGAATAGCGCTGGCTGAGCCGGTGCTGGGTTTGCCGGGACGTAATCAGCGTGCGCAATCCCTGAAAACTGTCGGCCGTGACCAGACCCCAGGCGCTCAGCTCGGCCAGCGCTTCTTCCAGTTGCGACTTCAGCAGGCCGGTTTCGCCGAGCAGTTCCTCGAAAAAACTGGCGCCCCATTGCTTCAGCGCCTCGTAGACTTTTTCGGCTTTGCCCGACAATTCCAGCGCTTCAATAGCAGGCAGCGGCGCATAAGCGCGCCAGTGCGGCAGATGCGCGCGGGCGATGAAACTGAAAGCCGTGCTCTTGCCGGCCGGGCTCTTGCGTTTTGCGGCGCCGGCGGGCAGGTGCAGGCGCAGCCAGCTGATCTTGCCGGCGCTGCACAGCTTGTCGAGATCGGACGGCGCGTAGGGCCGGATGCGCGCGGGCAGGATATCGGCCTCCCAGCTGGCCGCCGGCAGACTCAATCCCTCAAGCTGCAACAAGCGCTGCTGCAACGCCGTCTCGCCGGTGCCCGGTTCGTCCAGCCCCTGCCAGCGGAACAGAAAACGCATGAAGTCGGCCGGCGAAACCGGCTCGATCTCGCTGCGCAACTGTTTCAGCGTGTAACGGTGGATGCGGGCCAGCAAGCCACGCTCGCACCATTCGGTGGTTTCGGCGCCCGGCGTGAATTTGCCCTGAATGATGCCGCCTTCCTGTTGCAGGGCGAGCAGGGCGATTTCAATTTCGGATACATCATGCCGCATCGATGCGGCCAGCTGCGCGGCCGTAACTGGCCCCAGTCCTTCCAGGCGGCTGCTCAGGATTTCGACCAGCGCGCGCTCCCGATCCGCGGCTTCGTTCGCATCCACAGGCCGGATCACCGGGTCGATCCTGGCATCGGGGAAAACTAATTGCAGCGCTTTCAGACGCTCGACCGCAACCCACAGGCGCGTATCGTCGGCTATAGTCATGACCGTCGCGCGCCTGACCTTCATCAGCGACTCCAGCAGCTCGGGCCAGCCGTGCGCGAGACGCTCATGCAATGACGACAGCGGGCCGCGCTCGCCTTCGGCCTCGGTCAGAAAGCCCAGCACCACCAGCGCGTCATGCAGTTCGTCGGGTGTGTGCGCCTCGGGCCAGGCCTCCATGCGTACGCGCGCGATGGCCTCGGGATTCAATTGGCCGGTTTCGGCGGCCGTCTGCGGGTCCATGAAGCGGCGCTGCTGCACGGCCAGTGTGCGGCGCTCCTCGGCCGGGGCGTCGTCCAGAAACGCGTAAGGGCGCGCGTTTAGGATTTCCAGCGCCAGCGGCGACGGGCTGGCCAGATCGCGCGCAACAATGTCGACCGTGCCCTGTTCGATGCCGGCCAGCAGGCGCTCCAAACCGTCGATATCCATCAGCTCATGCAGGCAGTCGGACAAGGTCTGATTGACCAGCGGATGGTCGGGCACTTCGCGGTCGCCGGCGATGTTCTCGAAGCAGGCGAGCTGATCGGGAAAAATCACCGCGATCAGATCCTCGGCGTTGTTGCGCTGGAAATAGGCCGGAACTTTCTTGCCGGCGCGGTTGCGCGGCACGGCCAGCGCCGTGTTGGCGACCCAGCGCCAGCGCGTCGGGAACATCGGCGCCGCCAGCATCGCCTGGACCAGTATGCCCCTGACGGTCGCGGCTTTCAGGTACTGTGCGGGCTCTTCCAGCGGAAAGCTGTGCGTCGGCCCCAGCGACAGCACGATATTGTCCTCGCTGGCCGCGGCCTGCAGCTCGAAGTTGAAGCGCCGGCAGAAGCGCTTGCGCAGCGCCAGGCCCCAGGCCCGGTTGATGCGCGAACCGTACGGCGAATGAACGACGAAATGCATGTCGCCGGTTTCATCGAAGAAACGCTCGAACACGATGCGCTGCTGCGTCGGCAGCACGGTCAAGGCCGCCTTGGCGGCGGCCAGATACAGCAGCAGTTGTTCGGCCGCGGCGGCAGGCAGCTGCAGGTCGTCGGCCAGATAACGGTAGGCCGCCTCCTGCCCAAGTTCGAGTCTGGCGTCCAGCGTCGCGCGCAGGTTTGAGACGGCCTGCGACAGCTCATCGCTGCGGCCCGGCGCTTCGCCGAACCAGAACGGAATATTGGGCGGCTGGCCGTGCGCGTCCTCGACATACACGCGGCCCTGCTCGATCTTGAGCATGCGATAGGAATTGTTGCCGAGCTGGAAGATATCGCCGGGCAGGCTTTCAAAGGCGAAGTCCTCGTTCAGTGTGCCGACGAACAGTCCCTCCGGCTGCATGATCACATCGTAGTCGAACTGGTCGGGAATGGCGCCGCCGTTCGTCAGTGCGGTCAGCTTGGCGCCCTTGCGCGGTCGCAGCAGGCCGTTGACGGCATCGCGGTGCAGGTAGGCGCTGCGCCGGCCGCGCTGCGTGTGGAAGCCGTCGCTGAGCATCTTGACGACGTCGAGAAACTGCTGGTAGCTCAGCTCGCGGTAATGCCAGGCGACGACAAAGGCCTTGAACAGTTCGGCTTCCTGCCATTCGCGGCAGGCGACTTCGGCCACGATCTGCTGCGCCAGCACGTCCAGCGGCGCGTCCGGCATCTGGATGCGGTCCAGTTCATCGCGCTGAATCGCGGCCAGCATGGCCGTGCATTCAACCAGATCGTCGCGCGACAGCGGAAACAGGCGGCCTTTCGGCACGGCGCCGAGCCGGTGTCCGGAACGCCCGACCCGCTGCAGAAAGGTCGAAATCGCATGCGGCGAACCGAGCTGGCAGACCAGATCGACGTCGCCGATGTCGATGCCCAGCTCCAGCGACGCGGTCGCGACCAGCGCTTTCAGCGAGCCCTGCTTCAGGCGCTGTTCGGCCGACAACCGGTGTTCCTTGGCCAGGCTGCCGTGGTGCGCCGTGACGTACTGTTCGCCCAGCCGTTCGGCCAGCGCCGCGGCCGCGCGCTCGGCCAGACGCCGCGTGTTGACGAAGATCAGCGTCGTGCGGTGCTGGCCGATCAGTTCTTCCAGCCGGTTATAGATCTCGCCCCAGACTTCCGCCGCCATGACCGCTTCCAGAGGCGAGCCCGTGACTTCGATCTGCAGATCCCTCTGGCGCACGTGGCCCGTATCGATGATCGTGCAGTCGGCCGCCGTCGTGCCGGTCAGATAGCGCGCTACCGTTTCGATGGGTTTCTGCGTGGCCGACAGGCCGATGCGCACGGGCGGGGTTGCGGTCAGCTGCGCCAGACGCTCCAGCGACAGCGCCAGATGCGCGCCGCGCTTGCTGCCGGCCAGTGCGTGAATCTCGTCGACGATGACGCTGCGCACGGTGCTGAGCATGGCGCGCCCCGAATCCGAGGTGAGCAGGATATACAGCGATTCGGGCGTCGTGACCAGGATGTGCGGCGGCCAGCGCTTCATGGCGTGGCGTTCGGCCGGCGAGGTGTCGCCGGTGCGGGTCTGCGCGCGGATCAGCACGTCGGGCAGGCCAAAGGCGGCCAAGCCCTCGCGGATGCCGCTCAGCGGCTCTTCCAGATTCTTGTGAATATCGTTCGACAGCGCCTTCAGCGGCGAGATGTAGAGAATGCGCGTTTCATCGGGCAGCGGCGATTCCAGTCCCTGTTGCACCAGCTGGTCGATCGCGGCCAGAAACGCCGCCAGCGTTTTGCCCGATCCGGTAGGCGCCGCGATGAGCGTGGATTTGCCGGCGCGTATGGTCGGCCAGGCCTGGCATTGCACGTCCGATGGGGCGTTGAAATGCGCGTTGAACCATTGGGCGATAACGGGATGAAACGATGTTAAGGGCATGGCGCTGACTGATGACAAGGGATAAAATATTCCAGTGAAGAAGCTAATGTTCGATAGGGTGTAGCTTCAACCGTTGCATAGTCTAGCATTGAGAGGTTGCGGTTTGCTTGACTATCTATCATCCAGTGGTAGGGCGGCTGCTCTATATTTATTACTGCGGAATAAATGTAAAAATATCTATTGTTTCAATGGCTTGAATTTTCCATGTGTGATAGCGTAACAATTTTGTCATACTTTCTCTGCCTCTATTGCAACTTACACCCCTGATTAGCTCTCTATAGTGCGTACCTATCGATTTTTTGTAAGAACGAATAACAATCGCGAATGAAAAGCCTTATTTTTCCTTCATTGCTCAGCTTGTCGATGTTGATGCTGGCAGTGATTTCTGCTTGTACCCTTTCCGCCTGTACCCCAGCAATTTATAAACCCGGTCCCCATGTCACGAATGGGCAAATACTGGAAAACCTTTATGTAACGTCCGATGGCATCAGCTTACCGCTCAGGCAATGGCTGCCCGAGAATAATAAGGCTTCGGCGGTATTGATAGCATTGCATGGATTCAATGACTACAGCCGTTTTTTGCAGCAGCCCGGCGATTTTTTCCGGCGGAACGGCATTATCAGTTACGCCTATGATCAACGCGGCTTCGGCGGCAGTCCGCATCGTGGACTGTGGAGCGGCGTTGATGCCTATGTGCAGGATCTGGATTTATTTGTCCGGCTGATCAGGAATAAACATCCGGGACTGCCGGTTTATTTGTTGGGTGAAAGCATGGGTGGGGCTGTTGTTATTGCAACGATGGCACGGTCCTTGAGAACACCGGTGGATGGACTGATTCTGGCTGCTCCGGCTGTCTGGGGACGGGAAACGATGCCCTGGTATCAACAGACACTGCTGTGGGCGCTGTCGCATACCATGCCCTGGCTGACGTTGACCGGAAAAGGCATCGTCAAGGTCACGCCATCCGATAATATCGAAATGCTCAGGGAACTCGGGCGTGATCCATTGGTCATCAAGGCTACGCGGGTTGAAGCGCTGTACGGCCTGACCAATTTAATGGACGCGGCGCTGCACAGCGCCAAGGAAATACAGACGGATACGCTGGTTCTGTATGGCGAAAAGGACGAGATTGTTCCGAAACAGCCTACGTTGCGTTTTCTGCAGGATCTTATGCAAAACCGGCAGCATCGAAAAAGAGTCGCTTTCTATGAAAACGGTTATCACATGCTGCTGCGTGACCTGCAGGCTCCGGTATTATGGAAAGACATCGTCGCCTGGATTAAATCATCGGCGGCGCCGCTGCCATCCGGTGCCGACAAACACGCCGAACAGGTATTGGCGGCCGTCAGGGAAAATGGCAACTCCTGAAAAAATTGAGGGTTTTTCGGTTTGACTTGAACCGTGTTCGGATTTAGGATGCCAGTCAGTTTAACTCTGGTAAGGGGTTTTTCATGCGCCGTATCGACTTTGCAGTTTTTGGAAATTCGACAGCACTGGATCATGCCCTGGCGGACGAAGTACTGACGCGTTATCAAACCGTCAGGTCCGAAACGGAACAACTGTGCGAACCGCTCGCCATCGAGGATTATGGTATTCAGGCCATGCCCGATGTCAGCCCGCCCAAATGGCACCTGGCTCATACCACCTGGTTTTTCGAGACCTTTCTGCTGCTGCCTTATCTGCATGGCTACCGCGTTTTTCATCCCGATTTCGGCTTTTTGTTCAATTCCTATTATCAAACCGTCGGCAGCTTTTTCCCGCGTCCGCAGCGCGGCTTGCTGTCCCGTCCGACCGTGCAGGAGGTCTACTATTATCGCGCCTATGTCGATAAGGCGATGGCGGTGCTTGTAGACAGCGCTGACGCTTCCCAACTCGATCAGATTATTTTTCGTACCGTATTGGGCATGCATCACGAACAGCAGCATCAGGAACTGCTGCTCGCCGATGTGAAATATAATTTTGCCATCAATCCTCTGTATCCGGCTTATCGGGCAAAGCTTGATCGTATCGAGCGAGAGCCGGCCTCACTGCAATGGCACGAGTATGACGGCGGTATCCATGAGATCGGTTTCTCGGGCACGGGTTTCGCCTATGATAACGAAACGCCCAGGCATAAGGTTTATCTGGAAAATTTTTGCCTGGCCTCGCGACTGGTGACGAATGGCGAGTTTCTGGACTTTATCGAGGACGGCGGTTATCAGCGCGCCGATCTGTGGCTATCCGACGGCTGGACGGTGGTGCGGCAAAAAAACTGGCAGGCGCCGCTGTACTGGAAAAGTCTGGACGGCCAGTGGTGGGTCATGACTCTGGCCGGGCTCAGGCGTCTGGATCAGAACGAGCCGGTCTGCCATGTCAGCTTTTATGAGGCCGATGCCTATGCGCGCTGGCGCGGCAAGCGGCTGCCGACCGAGGCGGAATGGGAGGTGGCGGCGCAGGATCGCGAGCCGCGCGGCAATCTGCGCGAAGCCGGTTTTCTGCAGCCTGTTGCCGCTGATCCTGTGATCCAGTGTAAGCCTGATCAATTATTTGGCGATGTGTGGGAATGGACGCAAAGCCCATACCGGCCTTATCCCGGATTTCAGCCCCTGGCTGGCGTGCTAGGCGAGTACAACGGTAAATTCATGGCAAATCAGATGGTGCTGCGCGGCGGCTCCTGCGTGACGCCGCAGTCCCATATCGCGGCCACTTACCGCAATTTCTTTTATCCCGCCGATCGCTGGCAGTTCATGGGCATACGGTTGGCCGACGATGCGAACTGAACTGCTCGAACCGCGGCTTTGTTTCTCGGACCTGAAGCCGCCGCAGGCCGATTTCCGGAGCGAAGTCATTGAGGGACTGCGACGCCCGCGGAAGACGCTGTCGCCGAAATTTTTCTATGATCCGGAAGGCTGCCGGTTGTTCGAGGCGATCTGTGATTTGCCGGAGTATTACCTGACCCGCACTGAAATCGCCATTCTGACCGAACACGCAGACAGCATTGCACAGACACTAGGGCGGGGCGGGACGCTGATCGAACTGGGCAGCGGCAACAGCCGCAAGGTTCGGCTGCTGCTGGAGGCGCTGAAACCCGATGTTTACATGCCCGTGGATATCGCCGGACAGCATCTGCTCGCCGCCAGCCGGGAACTGGCGGTCGACCATCCATGGCTGAATATCCACGCCGCCTGCCTGGATTATTCTCGGCATTTCGAGTTGCCGTTTCTGCCCGAAGGGCAAAGGAAAACAGTCTTTTTCCCAGGCTCCAGCATCGGCAATTTCGAACCGGCTGAGGCGGAGATTTTGCTGCGCGGCATTGCCCGGTGCGTGCAGCCTGACGGTGGCCTGCTGATCGGTTTCGATCTGAAAAAGGATGCAGCCGTATTGCAGGCGGCCTATAACGACAGCGCAGGCGTGACGGCACAGTTCAATCTGAATCTGTTGCGCTGCATCAATGCCGGGGCGGCGGCGAATTTCGATCTGGGGCGTTTTCGCCATCACGCTTTTTTCAATGAGCCGAAAGGGCGCATCGAGATGCATTTGCGCAGTGAATCACATCAGCGGGTTGTCGTGGCCGGCGAGACTTTCGAGTTTCTGGACGGCGAATCGATTCATACCGAAAACTCCTACAAATACGGGATCGAGGAGTTCCGGACGCTGGCCCGTCATGCCGGGTTCGAACCGGGCCGTTGCTGGCGTGATCGGAACGGCTTGTTTTGTGTCCATTATTTTGGCGTATGAAGTAAAACACATCTCGCACCAAATTACGGCTGACTGGTTTCCCGTCAAGGTGAGTGCGCACCATATTGGTTCGTTATTGCTGCGTTTCAGTTAAGCACGACAGGAGGGATTTTATTTAATTGTTCAGTATGAGTTTGAATCAACTTTCGATATAGACGTTTTAACAGCCCGTTTATCGTTCATCCTGATGACTTGGCTTGATGCTTGCTAGCACCATTTACGAAGTTTTTAACGTATAAGGATGATTATGAGCGAACTACAAGTTATTTGGACGGCAATGTGCGTGATGCTGGTGTTTTTTATGCAAGCGGGTTTTGCTTTGCTGGAATCGGGCACTTCAAGGGCGAAAAATTCGATCAATGTATTGATGAAAAATTATATGGATATGTGTTTGGGCGGCTTGATTTTCTGGGGCATCGGTTTTGGTTTGATGTTTGGCTATAGCGGTACGGGTTGGTTAGGGAGTAACCATTTTTTTCCGCAACAATTCACTCCTGCCGAAGCCGTTAATCTGGCTTATCAGACCATGTTTGCAGCGACGGCCGCCACCATTGTCAGCGGCGCGGTGGCAGAGCGTATGCATTTTACCACCTATCTGATTTTCAGCGCTTTTGTGACTGCGGTTATTTATCCGATATTTGGCAGTTGGGCCTGGAACGAGCAGGGCTGGCTGAAAGGCCTGGGTTTTGTGGATTTCGCCGGGTCAACCGTGGTGCATTCGGTTGGCGGATGGTGCGCCCTGGCAGGAATTATCGTTTTAGGTCCGCGCTTGGGGCGCTATTCAAGGCAAGGGGAGACGCGCGAAATCCCCGGCCATAACTTGCCGTTTGTGGCGCTGGGCGGGTTTGTTTTGTGGTTGGGCTGGTTTGGTTTTAATGGCGGCAGCATCAGCGGTCTGGAACATGATAATCTGGGGCTAGTGCTTTTAAACACCCATTTGGGCGGCAGCGCCGGAGCGCTGAGCGCCTTATTGTTTATGTATTTCAGAAAGCGGCCCGTATTAATGTCCGCAACCGTCAACGGCAGTATTGCCGGCTTGGTCAGCATCACCGCGGGAGCGGCTTCTTTATCGCCGTTGGCGGCCATTGTCGTGGGCTTTACCGGCGGCGTTTTTTACCTGCTGGCAGTCAACCTGCTGGACAGATTGCAACTGGACGATGTCGTCGGTGCTGTTGCGGTGCATGGCGTGGCTGGAGCATGGGGCACTTTGGCGGTGGCGTTATTTCCGCAGGGCGCTTTTAGTGTCTCGGCTCTTTTCGTGCAACTAACCGGCGTTGTGACATGTTTTTTATGGGCATTTCCTAGCGCGTTTTTGTTTTTTAAATTGCTGGATAGCTACCTGGGCGTCAGGGCCTCTACGCTGCATGAGCAGCGCGGACTGGATTACACCGAGCATTATGAAGTGGGGTATCCTGAATTTCAAAAACGACTGGATTCCAATGCGGCATAAGGAGCTGCCGTGATGAATGATACTAATAAACGCAGAAGGCAGGCGGCCTGGGTTTGCTTTCAGCCGCATCTTGCCGAGGACCAGCTGTTCAAGGCGATTCATTTACTGGAACGAAGCTATCAAGCCGACAGCGTAAGCAATTTGATTGCTTATATCAGCAAAGTTTGTTCGGAATTCGGTATCGGACCGGAAATCCGCAAATCCTTGTATGGCCGGTTTCATCAATTAATGGCCGAGGATACCGATTTACAGATGGACCCTTTGTCGACGATGCTTGAACAAAATCAGTCCCAGCCGCTGCCAAAACCGGTGCAAAGGCGGCCGGCGCCGGTATTGTCAGCGGTGGAGCGCATCGAAGAGCGGCAAGAAGCAATGGCCTCATTGCCTGCGCATACGGTTGTATTTTCGGATTTCATGAAACAACTGACGGCGTATCTGCCGGAAAAAAACGCTTTATTCGAGGTGCTGATGGAACTGGCCGAAGATAAGAAAACAGGCGCAAGAGAAAATGCCGGCCACATCAGCCGATGGGCAAACAAGCCTGATGACTTCGGCTGGGCTGAGAATTTAGACGAGAAAGCTCTTGCCGGTCTGGTGCATCTTGTTTACACGGCATTGTGTGAAATGCTGGGGCCTGTTGCTGCTGACGAGTGTTTTCATAAGGCTATAGCGGTCTGTGAACAAAAACCGGAAGCCAGGCAATTTTCGCCTTCACGGTTCCTTTAAATTGCACGACGGCCGGTTCGGACCGGGCCTGTCTGGCTGAGGCGCAACGCCCGGAGCGTTCGAATTATCATAGTGTGTACGTTTCCGTACCGACGCTATCGGTATTTGCGGGCAGTATTGCGTTTTGAATACTTCATCCTAAGGAGGCTAGCGATGAGCACTACCGTTGAAACTACAGATAGGGTACGATCCAGCAGCTCGCAAGCGATCAATCGTCAGATAGATCGGGAGATCGAGGCTCGGATCCGGCGTTTCGCGACCCGGAGCAAAGAGGATATTTCGCATCGCATCTGGGAGCTGGATCATGAGTGGGATATAGAGCGCGTGCTGGAAACCAACGCTTCCGTGCTGGCGTTTACCGGCCTTTTTCTCGGCAGCAAGTACGACAGGCGGTGGCTGCTGTTGCCGGGTATTGTGTTGCCTTTTCTGTTCCAGCATGCCATTCAGGGCTGGTGTCCGCCGGTCCCGATTTTTCGTCGTATGGGCGTGCGCACGCGCCAGGAGATAGAGCGGGAGAAATACGCCTTAAAGATTTTGCGCGGCGACTTCGAAAAGAGTCATATTGGCGATCGCGCCGAGGCGGCACTGGCGGCAGTGAAAATGTAAGCGCCAAGGCAATGCCTTTGCCGGTGTCATTCTAAGGATAAGCTGAGAAATAACTTCCCTGAATTTTTAGATGTGGGGGCGACTTAAGTCGCCCAGGGCGAATACCCTAAAGGGCATAAATGAACTCGCCCCTACATAAGTGCTTATTTTCAGCGAAAAATCGGAAAGTTATTTTTAACCGAATCCTAAGCCACACCGGCATGGCGCGGGGTTTACGGATGATGCTCTGCTTCTTTTTGTTTTTCCAGCAGATAGTCCAGCCAGAGATTCGACAGCTTTTCCTGTACCGAATTTTGCCGCAGCCGGCCATGCAGATGGCCAAAGTCCACGCGGTCCAGTTCCTGATCCTGGTTATAGCAGGAATAGACGAAGGATTCCTCGCCCGTTTGCGGGTCCGTATGCTTACACAGGCACTGGGCGCAGACGCCTTTCATCATGCATTGCATCGGCGAGTTGATGGAGCCGATGGCCACGTGTTCTTTCAAGTAAGGTTGCAATATGCCGAAGCGGGCTTCCTTGACGGCCGCCATCATGCGGTCCGAGCCGATCACCACCAGATGATCGACTTCGGACAGGCGGATGGGTTGTTCGCCCAGTTCACCGGTGGCGTAAGCGATCATGGCTTCCAGAATGTTGCCGATAAAGGTTTTGTCCTGCGGACGTGACGGCCTGATGGGTTCCTCGACATCGGGCGTTTTATCGACCGACCAGATAATAATATCCGAAGCCGCCTCGATATCCTCGACCTTGAAAACATCATGCTTGTTTTTGTAACCGGCAAAGTAAATCACCCGATTGCCGGCTGCCCGCAACGCTTTGCCGATAGAGAAGAGGACGGCATTGCCCAGGCCGCCGCCCAGCAGTAGCACGGTTTTGCCCTGCGGAATTTCCGTCGGCGTGCCCGTGACGCCCATGACGATGAGCGGGTCGCCGATGTCCCAGCCGAAGCACAGGCGCGTGGAGGCGCCCATCTCCAGCGCAATCAGCGAGATCGTGCCTTTTTCCTTGTCCACTTCGGCGCCGGTCAGGGCGATGCCTTCCGCGGCCAGCACCGTGTCTTCGACGACCGGGGCATGGGCTTCAAAGTTCTGCACCCGGTAAAACTGCCCCGGCTGGAAGCGCTTGGCCTGCATCGGCGCCTTCACAACGACTTCGATAATATTCGGCGTCAGGCGGTTGATGGCGACAATTCTGGCTACCAGAGCCTCGTCGAGGTTTGCGAACAGGGTCCGCAGCGCGGCATCGCGTTGTGGTTGTTGTGCGGGATCCAGGCCGGTCAGTTGTTTTTCGAACAGTTTGACGATATAAGGATAGCCGTCTCTGGCGCTGGCCATGGCTTTGACGACATTGCCGGCGTAGACCGGATGATTGTCGCCGGCAAAACTGATGAATTTATCGCCTTTCCGGTAGGAGGTCAGCGGCGCCGGCTTGCCCAGTTTGGGCGCGGCTTCGTCAGCCATGGGGACCAGTTCCAGATCGCCGCCTGGCCATTCGGGCTGATAGCGCTGAAAGAATTGCCGATCCATCTCGAAGGTGTCGGGATGCTCGCTTTGATAAATCGTATTGGGCGATGTGCCGGCGGCGATATAGAGGTTGCGTAATGGCACGGTCACATCGACGCCGGCGCTCGTCCAGCGGCCGTTATCCAAAGCCATCTGCTCAAACAGTACCGCTTTCAGATGGCCGTGCTCATCGGCCCGCGCCTCCTTCGGGCTCAGGCCTTCGGCCAGGGCAATGCCTTCCGTGAGCGCCGAGGCGATTTCCTCGTGATTTTGCCGATAAGCCGGCGAATCCTTGATGCCCTTGCGGTAGAACAAGGTAACTCCGCCCCATTTTTCAAGCAGGGGATGAAAGTCCGGTTTCTCGCCGGCGGCGTCGGCGCGCTGACGTTCGGCCCGTATTTCATGGCCGTGGGCCAGAAACTCATCAAGGATTTCGATCTCTTCCGCATCGTAGCGGATGCGTACGCTTTTCTCGCCGAATACCTGCACCAGCTTTTCATAACGCGCCAGTATTTTCTCGACCTGTACCGGGTAATAGGCCAGGAGTTCCGTGCAGGTGTCGATCGCGGTCAGGCCGCCGCCGATGACGCCGGCCGGCAAACGCACATGCAGGTTGGCCAGTGAGGAGGTTTTGGCGGCGCCGGTCAATTGCAGCGCCATCAGGAAGTCGGAGGCTTTGCGGATGCCGCGGATCAGATTGTTCTTTAAGTTAATGATGGTCGGCTTGCCGGCGCCGGTGGCAATGCTGATATGGTCGAAACCCAGGTCCCAGGCGTCGTCGATGGTCAGCGTGCCGCCGAAACGGATGCCGCCGTAAGCGCGGAAATTCCGGCGACGGAGCAGGTTGACATAGATGACTTTCAGAAAGTTCTTGTCCCAGCGCACCGTAATGCCGTATTCGGCGACACCGCCGAAACCGGCCAGCCGGCGCTCGTTCAATTGCTCGTAAAGAGTGCTGAAATCCTCGATTGGTTCGGGCGGCGTGTCGGCATCGCCGGTCAATCCGGCAGGCAACGGCTCCAGTTTCAGGGCATCGATGGCGGCGACGCCGAAACCTTCGTTCAGCAAATAATGGCTCATGGTGTAGCCGGCCGGCCCCAGGCCCACGACCAACGCGTTTTTGCCGTTATAGGGCAGGGCGTAAGGACGCTTGATATTTAGCGGGTTCCAGCGCGTCAGCAGGCTGTAGATTTCAAACCCGTAAGGCATGAACAGCACGTCGGTCAGAACATTGGTTTCGATCTGCGGAATGTTGACGGGATCGGTTTTTTGATAGATGCAGCCCTTCATGCAGTCATTGCAGATGCGGTGGCCGGTGCCGGGGCACATGGGGTTGTCGATGATGACGATGGCCAGCGCGCCGATATTGTCGCCCCGGCGTTTGACCAGATGCATCTCGGAGATTTTTTCATCGAGCGGGCAGCCGGTGATGACCACGTCCAGCGGGTTGGTTTTGAACGTCTGGGTTTTCTTGTTGCGCATGCCTTTGGAGCAGGAGTCCGTGTCGCGCTCATGGCAGTAGATGCAATGGTCGACTTCATACAGCGTCTGCCTTTCATCAAAGCGTGGATCGGTCAGGGCGAAACCATCGCGCCGCTTGCGGAGTTCTTTCGGCCCCATCCAGACTTTATAAGGGCCGCGATCGATGATTTCATGCTCGACGAGATCGTCGAAATCGCGTTTTTCGGGTGTTTTGAAGCTGAGCCAGTCGGCGACCGTCCGGCGGACTTGCGGGTCATTGAGGGCGATAAAGCTCCAGCGCTGCACGATGTCCAGCAGGCGGCTGACGAATTCGGCCGCATCCTGCAGGGCCAGAATGTCGGCGAACAGAATGGCAACCGAGCCATGTTCGCCAAGGTGCCGGCGCAACGCCTGCACGACCTGATCGGCATCGGCGTAGTCGCTGGTTTGGCCTTTGGCGATGGATTCGTAATGGCGGGCCAGTCGCGTCAGTTCGGCGCCGACGCGGGCTACGCGGCGTTCGGGGTCGGTATCGGCATTGGCTTCCGGAAAGCCGGCTTCGATCAGCAGTTCAAGGCGACTTAGTGTGGCGGTAATGTCCCACTGGCTGACATCCTGGCCTTTAAATAGCGTATTGAGCTTGTCGACGACGTCGTGCTTGTAGGCAAAGATCGTCTCGAAGTCGTCCCGGATTTTTATGGATTGGTTCTGATGTTGCTCGGAGACATTGAACAGTTTGGCGACGAACTGGCCGACATAAGGCCCCATGCGTACCAGCAGGTCGGAAATTTCCACCGGTTGCAAGCCCGAGCCCTGAGTCAGTCGGTAATCTTGAAAGGCTGCGAAAAGTTCGGGATTTTGCTGCTCGACGGTCTTATCGAATATCGCCAGTAAATCCTTCAGGCGCGCGGAGTCGTATAAATCCGCGTAGTTGAAACCGGGGATGCCCAGCTTGAAGATACTCTGTTCCATACTTTCTATACTCCGGTCGGCTTGATAATGATCATTGATTCTCTTGATAATAAGAGGCTATGTGGGCGGCATTTTCTCCCTAAGTTTCAAAAAACGCTGATAGCGCTTCATTGAAATACGGCCATTTTCGGCCGCTGCGCGCACGGCGCACCCCTTGTCGTGTAAATGACGGCAGTCATTGAACTGGCATTCATCCAGCAAAGGTTGAAATTCTCTGTAACCATAAGCCAGTTGCTGTTCGGTAAGACCTGCCAGTCCGAAAATGGCGACTCCGGGGCTGTCGATCAGATCACCGCCTTGCTCCATGTGATACAGCGTCGCGGCCGTGGTCGTGTGGCGGCCATGCTTGGTCGTCGCCGAGATCGTATTGGTTTTAAGTTCCTTGTCGGGGATCAGGGCATTCGTTAAGGAAGACTTGCCGACACCCGATTGGCCCGCCAGGATGCTGACCTGGTTTTTTAACGCCTGTTTCAATTCCTCCAGGCCTTTATGATCTGGGATTCTGGTGCTGACCCGGTACAGGGCATAGCCTAGCTTCTGGTAGTCCAGCAGTTCCTGCTCGATACTATCCGATTGCCCCAGATCGATTTTGTTAAGCACTAAAGCGGCATTGATATGATGGTTCTCACAGACGGCCAGGTATTGATCGATCAGCAGAAAATCGCAATAAGGTTCGGTGGCGAACACCACGAAGACGGTGTCGATATTGGCGGCTACCGGGCGGACCTTGCTATTTCTGGAAGGGCGTGCCAATAACGACCGCCTGGGCAGGATTTCTTCGATACGGCCCTGGTCGGGCGCCGATTGCAGCCACAATACTCTGTCGCCGACGGCGACGGTATCGAGCCGCCGGCGGGTCTGACACAGGTAGATTTTGCCGTCGGTTTCAACGGCGATGCCCTGGCCTAAATGAGAGAGCACCAAGCCTTCAAGGAGTTCAGCCATTATGCGCTTTGTATCTTGGATTCCAGATGCGCGATGCGAATAGCCGCCGGCGGATGACTGTAATGGAAAGCCGAGTAGAGAGGGTCCGGCGTCAATGTGCTGGCGTTTTCCTCATACAGCTTGACCAAGCCGCTGATCATCTTGCTGGCCTGGGCATTTTTTGATGCGAAATCATCGGCTTCGAATTCAAACTTACGTTGAAAATAAGCGCTGACAGGCTGCATGAAAAAGGTAAAGGCCGGCGAAACCAGCATGAATAACAACAGGGCGGCGGCATTGGACGGTTGTTCCACGCCGAGTCCGGTATAGAACCATTGCTGATCGATCAGCCAGCCCAGGACCGCCAGGCTGATCAAACTCATGATCGAGGTGGCGATCAGCATTTTAATCACATGCTTGCACTTGAAATGCCCCAGTTCATGGGCCAGCACGGCTTCCAGTTCCTCGTCATCCAGGGAATCGACCAGCGTATCAAAGAACACGATGCGTTTGTTATTGCCCAGGCCGGTGAAATAAGCGTTGCCATGGCCCGAGCGCTTGGAACCGTCCATGATGAAGATGCCCTGGCTGTTAAAGCCGCAACGCGCCAGCAAGCCCTGAATCCTGTCTTTCAGCGCACCTTCCTGCATGGGGGTGAATTTATTGAATAGCGGCGCGATGACGGTAGGGTAAAGCCAGCTCATCAGGAGTGAAAAGCTGATCAGGATAGCCCATGCCCATAACCACCAGAGGTCGATATTGTCCATTACCCACAGGATCAGAGCCAGCAAAGGCAGGCCGATTGCCGCGACCAGCGCCATCTGCAGCAACTGGTCTTTGACGAACTGTTTGGGCGTGCTTTTGTTAAAGCCGAATTTTTCTTCAATGACGAACGTCTGATAAATGCTGGTCGGCAGGTCAATCAGGGACATGGCCAGGAAAACTGTGGCTATGGCGCCGATGCCGGCTATCCGAGACGACAAGTCAAAAGATGCCCAGAATTCGAAGGCGGCATTGATGCCTCCGCCTACCGTCAGCAGCAGCAAGACGATAACGCCGATAATGCTGTCAATATCGCCTAGTTTGCCTTTTTCAATGGTATAGTCGGCTGCTTTTTGATGGGCTTCCAGGGAAACGCTGTTTTTAAACGCTTCGGGCACGTCGGAACGATGACTTTTGACATGGGCGGCCTGGCGTTTGGACAGCCAGAACTGAACCGAAAAGGAAATTATCAATGCGATTATAAAGATAATGGTAAAGGTATTCATGGGTTTAAAACGCAAGTTTAAGAATTAGGCATACAGATTAGCCAATGCTACAATTTACCGCAACCTTATTAATATTATGGAATCAATAATATGGCGCAGGATCCACAGAATCTCATCTGGATAGATCTGGAAATGACGGGGCTGAATCCCGATACCGATTTAATCATTGAGATAGCCACGGTCATCACCGACAAGGACTTGAATATTCTGGCTCAAGGTCCTGTACTGGCGATTCATCAGTCCGATGCGGCGCTGGCGGCTATGGATGACTGGAATCAGAAATACCACGGCAAATCCGGCCTGATCGATCGGGTCAAGGCTTCAACGATTGATGATGCCGAAGCCGAACGTCTGACTCTGGAATTTATCAAGGAATGGGTGCCGGAAAACAAGTCGCCCATCTGCGGTAACAGCATTTGTCAGGATCGGCGTTTTCTTTATCGGTATATGCCAAAACTGGAAGCCTATTTCCATTATCGCAACCTGGACGTTTCAACGCTTAAGGAACTGGTTGCCCGATGGGCGCCGGAACTGAAAGGCGGTTTTAGTAAAAAGGCCACGCATATCGCTCTAAACGATATCGTCGAATCGATCGAAGAACTGCGTTACTACCGGGATCATTTTATTGCCTATAAGGGCGCGGGCAGCGCCTGAGTAAATATGAATCAATTGATTGCCGTGGCACTGGGCGGTTCGCTTGGCTCAGTACTGCGTTTTTTAGTTTCAACAGGCGTTTATCAGTGGCTGGGCCGGGGCTTTCCTTACGGCACGCTAGCCGTCAATGTCATCGGCTCGTTTTTAATCGGATTGCTGGCCGAGGCACTGATTTTGCAGCGTATCACTTTCGCAATGGAATACCGGGCCGCCATTCTGGTGGGCATCCTGGGCGGATTCACGACGTTTTCGAGCTTTTCGCTGGAAACGATTTATTTGATGGAGCAGGGCAGTTTCACCAAGGCCGGCCTGAATGTCCTGATCAGTATCAGCGCCGGGTTATTGGCCGTCTGGCTGGGTCTGCTTTCAGGACGGTCGCTGTTTCTTTATTCGGACGGTGTTATTCAATGGCCGGGCGGGCTGTTTCCTTATGCGTTGGTTGTGGTCAATGCCATTGGTGCTTTCTTGATAGGTATTGTAGCGACTATCCTGCTGCAGAAAGTAGCGCTGTCGATGGAATACCGGGCTGCGATTATGATAATCATCGTAGGACTTTATTTAACCTTGTCAGGTTTGTATCTGGTTCTGTATTTGATTGAGCACGGTTATTCATTTGAAGCGCATTTGAATTTAATGCTGGGCATTTTTGTCGGTAATGGTTTGATCAGTGTTTTAGTACTTTGGACAGGTTTATGGGTAGGCAGGCAGATATGAATACAAGAGATATAACGATTGCCAGAGTCTATATGCTGGAAGGTCATGATTATCTTGATCGCGTCCTGGACATTCTGCGCAACGAAGAAAAAATTACAGGCATCACGGTGATACGCGGTATCGCCGGAATGGGTGCTTCAGGCGAGATCCATACGTCGTCGCTGCTTGATCTGTCGCTGGAATTGCCGTTGATCATCGAGTTTTACGACGAGCCTTTGAAAGTCGAAAAGGCTATTCATGAACTCCAGTTAAAACTGGATCTCAAACATATCGTCAGCTGGCCGGCAACAGCTCATACTCACTCAATTTCTTAATTTCAAAAGGTAACTACACCGTCATGTTAGATCCCCATATATTTAGAACTGATCTTGATTATGTGAAGGAACAATTAAGCAGGCGTTCATTCAGTTTTAATACGGAGTCTTACACTGCCCTGGAAGCCAGGCGCAAAGACATACAGGTTAAAACCCAGGAACTGCAGAACGAGCGTAACAGCCGCTCTAAGTCGATCGGGCAGGCCAAGGCCAAAGGCGAGGATATTCAGCCTCTTTTGGATCAGGTTCAGCATTTGGGCGATCAGCTGAAAGAGGCGGAAACGGAACTGTCCGGTATTCAAGCGCAAATGGCCGCCTTGATGGAGAGCATTCCTAACATACTTGATGTCAGCGTGCCGGACGGCAAAAGTGAAGACGATAATATCGAAATCAGCCGTTGGGGCGACATTCCTGTGTTTGATTTCGAGCCCAAGGATCATGTCGACCTGGGGTCAAAGAGAGGCATGGATTTTGAGCTGGGCGCCAAAATCGCCAGCGCCCGGTTTGTGGTCTTGAACGGCCCATTGGCAAGACTGCAGCGCGCGATCATTCAGCTGATGCTGGATATGCATACGCTGGAGCACGGTTACAACGAAACGTATGTGCCGTTTCTGGTTAATGCCGACAGTCTGCGCGGTACCGGTCAGTTACCTAAGTTCGAGTCCGATCTGTTTAAGGTCGACAATGATCCGGCCTTTTACCTGATTCCCACCGCCGAAGTGCCGGTCACGAATATTGTCAGGGACGTTATCGTAGACGCCAAGGACATGCCGCTGAAGTTCGTTTCGCATACGCCCTGTTTCCGTAGCGAAGCCGGCGCTTACGGACGCGATGTGCGCGGCATGATCCGCCAGCACCAGTTTGAAAAAGTCGAGTTGGTGCAGATCGTCAAGCCTGAAGAGTCCGCCAAGGCGCATGAAGAACTGACCGAGCATGCCGAAAACGTCCTGAAAAAACTGAAACTGCCTTATCGCAAGGTGTTGTTGTGCGCCGGCGATACCGGCTTTTCATCATCGAAAACCTATGACCTCGAGGTTTGGCTGCCGGGGCAGGGCGCTTATCGAGAAATATCCTCATGCAGTAACTTCAGGGATTTTCAGGCCCGCCGCCTGCAGGCGCGCTGGCGCAATCCGGAAACCGGTAAACCCGAGTTGGTGCATACCTTGAATGGTTCAGGTCTGGCGGCCGGCAGAACCCTGATTGCGATCATGGAAAATTATCAGGATGCCCAGGGACGGATCCGCATTCCGGAGGCCTTGCTGCCTTATATGGGCGGATTGGATATTATTGAGTAATTTAATTGGTATTATTCAACGGCGGACCGATTTTTTATAATCGGTCCGCCGTTGTGCTTTGCAATTTAATATGATTGCTCGACAGAATATCATCAGTATCTTGCCAGGTTCTATATATGCGCTCAAATAAGTAATAATGCGGAAATAGTACTTTATATCGAAATGGTATTTGTTGATTTTTAAAATGCGAATTCGTTGTACTAAACTTTAAATCCGTTAAATATTATTGGTATGTTAAAAGCAAGGCATTTTTTAGGAGTTATATAAAACAGTTTTTATCGTAGGTAGTGGCTATAGTCCGTATTTTTTCTGATGAATCAGTCCGGGTTGCCTTCGTGGGACAATGCTTCGTTACCGGCAATAGTGAGAATCATTATATTATTTTAGTTAATAATGATCTGGCGAAATCAATATTTCCCTTATATCAAGGATAAACCACCGGCTATTATGGCCGGTGGCTGTTATTGAAATTACTCCGGTTGTTCGTATCAAGCGGCGATTATTTAATTACTTCCAGTTGTACGCGGCGGTTGTTAGCCCGGCCTGCTGCCGTCTCGTTAGTATCTATAGGGCGAGTCAAGCCATAGCCGTGAGCCGATAATGTCACATTGACATTGACCGCGCGGTCCAGATAAGCTTTAACTGCTTGAGCGCGGCGTTCCGAGAGTTTCTGGTTATACTCGACAGAGCCTTTGCTGTCGGTATGGCCTTGTATTTCAACTTTCAGACCAGGGTTGTTGTTAAGAACAGCGGCGACCTTGTCCAGTTCACCATAATATTGAGGTTTGATGTCGCTTTTATCGTAATCGAATTGCACGCCTTCGATAATCCAGCAACCGAACTTGTTGACGTGTGCGCCTTTAGGTGTATCAGGACATTGATCCTGGCTGTTTGGGACGCCGTCTCCATCGTCATCGCCGTCGATTGCGACCGGCGTGCCGGCTGTTAAGAAGATGCTATGGACAAATTTGCCCATATCATCGGGATTTGCAATGCGGTCAGCCGCTACCCCGTAGCCGCAACCGGCCGTTTTCCATAATCTGTTTAATACGATTTGGCCTTGCTCATCTTTTTTATTACCGACCCAAACGGTATAAACACATAACCTGTCACCGTACTGTTTCTTTAAGGATTGAACCGCCGTTACGGGGTCGCTGTCCAAGTTGTGGCCATCGCTGAGTACTAAAAGCGCTATGTTGCCGGATGTTGTCGACAAGTCCTTGGACGTTGCGTTAATTGCCGAGCCCATGCGTGAGCCGCCGCTGGCGCAGGTTAATGAGTCGATACCTTGGCCGAAAGTCGATTTTGAATAGCTTGCGGGTGGCAGATTGAGTTTCGTAAAGCCCCATGATAGGCATGGGCCGAAACCAAAACTGCGAATGCTCGAAGTCAATTGCAAATCATCGGGAATGGTTTGGTTTATTCTATTGAGTATTTCTTTTTCGACCGCGAATTTGGTAGGGGTCGGCTGGCCGGGAAAACCTAGGCCTTGATAAGCTTCATTCATGGATGAAGAGGAATCGTTAATAACAAAGAAATTATCCGTTTTTTGCTTATATTCGCCTGAGCGAATCAGGGTATTCAAATCATTAGCGTGAAATAGCTGAAAAGTGCTGATGGGTTGGGATGCGCAGCCTGACAAAATTCCGCCAGTTATAAATGCAGTAATCATCATTATTTTTTTCATTTATTTTCTCCTTGATCATGCTGAATGGAAAAGGTGATATTTTTATTTATTATCAATGATTTAAATAATATTAGGTGCTGGCTTTTCTTAAATGAATAATTCACCTTTTTAATAAGACATGAAATAATACAAATGGTTTTATAAATATGAATATGAGGTTGGAAAATGGTTAGACTATTAGTTTTATTATCAATGTTAATGGCCAGTATAAACATACAGGCGGCAGAAAGCGATATTCAAAAAATGGCAGAGCAAGGCGATGCCCTGGCGCAGGCTAAATTGGGGGCAATGTATATATTAGGCCGAGAGGATATTGAACGCGATGAACAAAAAGCCGCCGAATGGATGCTGAAAGCAGCAAAGCAAGGCCTTATTGAAGCCGAAGTCGTTATGGCGGCCTTATATGATAGAGGATTGGGTGTGCCGCACAATGTTGATATGGCAACGCAGTGGTATGAGAAAGCAGCGGCTAAAGGGCATGGTGCCTCGCTTGCGCTTCTAGGAAGAAATGATACGGCTAAAGGCAGTGTAGCCTTTAATTATAAAACGGCTCGCTTGAGCGCGGCCCGGCAAATTCCAACAGAATACGCTAAAAAAATTTTACTGAAGAAATAAATATCAAATGAGTACAAAAACACGTTTTGCCCCGAGTCCGACGGGCTATTTGCATGTAGGCGGCGCTCGTACCGCCTTGTTTTCCTGGCTTTACGCGCGCAAGCATGGCGGACGGTTTATCTTAAGAATCGAAGATACCGATCTGGAGCGCTCAACGCAAGAGTCGGTGAATGCTATTCTGGAAGGTATGACCTGGTTGGGGTTGGAGTATGATGAGGGGCCGTTTTACCAGACCCAGCGCTTTGATCGTTATAAAGAAGTTATTCAACAATTGCTGGATCAGGGCGATGCCTATTACTGTTATTGCAGTAAAGAAGAGTTGGATCAATTACGTGCCGAGCAAATGGCTAACAAACAGAAGCCGCGCTATAACGGTAAATGCAGGGATTCTGCAGAAGGACCCGGAGAGGGGATGCCGGTCATACGCTTCAAAAATCCGACTGATGGCGTGGTAACCATTCCCGATCTGGTTAAAGGTGACATTGTCGTTGCTAACAAAGAACTCGATGACTTGATTATTGCCAGAGCCGATGGTACGCCCACTTATAATTTAACCGTTGTGGTTGATGATATGGATATGGGCGTGACGCATGTCATCCGAGGCGATGACCATATCAACAATACGCCGCGGCAGATGAATATTCTCCGAGCATTAGGCGCCGAGATGCCGAAGTATGCGCATTTGCCCATGATATTGGGTTCCGATGGCGCTCGATTGTCAAAACGACACGGCGCCGTCAGTGTCATGCAGTACCGTAACGACGGTTATTTGCCGGATGCTCTGCTCAATTACCTGGTCAGATTGGGTTGGTCTTATGGCGATCAGGAGATTTTCTCGCTGGATGAAATGGTCGAGTACTTTCAACTGGAAAACGTTAATGTATCGGCATCCGTGTTCAATAATGAAAAGCTTTTATGGCTGAATCATCAATATATTATGAATAGCGATCCTGTTCATGTCGCTCGCCACTTAAGCTGGCATATGGGCGAGTCAGGCATTGATCCTTCAGACGGGCCGGATTTGATTGATATTGTAAAGGCGCAAAGAGAGCGCAGTAAAACGTTGGTTGAAATGGCGAATGCAAGTGTTTATTTCTATAAAGATTTTGACTCATATGATGAGAAGGCCGCTAAAAAGAATCTTACTTCGAATGCCGAGGAAGTGTTAGCGCGGTTGCATGATGAATTTTCCGCGGTCACTGAATGGGTGGGGGAAGAATTGCATCAGATTGTTATTAATGTTGCCGAAGAGATGGGGCTCAATCTGGGTAAGGTGGCTCAACCTTTGCGAGTCGCTGTTTCCGGAACCTCTGTGTCGCCCGCAATTGATGTGACTTTATCGCTGCTTGGTAAGGAAAAAACCTTGGCAAGAATATTACGATCCATAAATTATATAAAAAATTTAAATTAAAGGTGGACAGGACTAAAAAATCGTGTAAAATGGCGGTTCTTTACTGAGGGGCCATAGCTCAATTGGGAGAGCGCAACACTGGCAGTGTTGAGGTCGGCGGTTCGATCCCGCCTGGCTCCACCAAACAGCAAAGGCTGACTAAACCAGTTTTAGTCCCCATCGTCTAGTGGCCTAGGACACCGCCCTTTCACGGCGGTAACGGGGGTTCGAACCCCCCTGGGGACGCCATGAATCTTATAGCCCCATGCTAATGCATGGGAGTTTTTATAAGTTCAGGATGTTTAGATACTTCAGTTATAGTATTGGCAGTTGTTTATTTTTGCCAAGAGTTTAGGCTGACTAAACCAGTTTTAGTCCCCATCGTCTAGTGGCCTAGGACACCGCCCTTTCACGGCGGTAACGGGGGTTCGAACCCCCCTGGGGACGCCATTATATAAAAAAAGGATATCAGTATACTGATATCCTTTTTTTATGTCCGCTATTTTTTCAGCTTTCTTAAAATGTGATTTAAGAACTGGTTCATAAAAAGTCCCAGAAAAACAGAGCCGCAGCTAGCTTTCCGAAGACATGTACCATAATCTCATTGTAAGAATGTACATTACTGGTGCATTCAATGCCTGTCTTTACTTCAATCCAGGTAAATAATGCGATACGGCTGGCGAACGCGAGAAACCGTTGTGGACAGCCATTGATTCTGTGGCTCCAGATAATAGCGTTGCCTTTTTCGTTTTTTAACCGGCGTCAAGATGCGTTCATGGTTGTGAAATTGCTGCCGAATCTGATCAAATACCTTGCCATCATGGTTACTGGCGCCTGTCACCCCGATATGCTTAGGCATTGGCAACGAGCCTGATCGGCGACGCCTTATGACATGCACCCAAACACCGTAATGGTACAACTTCTCTGTTGATCGGTAACCCGAGTCCGCCAACTCTTTAGCCGCACAAGCGTTAAACCGGTGACCTTGCTTGACCAAGACTACTGGGAAGAAGTCAATCAGCCAGGCTTACCCTGGATTCTTGTTTGTCAATGGCCAACAGAATTGAGCCAGTTTCGGCTATTAAAATTGAGCCACTTTTTCCGGTTAATATGAATTGTTTAGCTTCGCTTTCAGCCGATAATTTTCCCCGCCGATCATAAAAATATGTGAGTGATGGATGATGCGGTCGACGGTAGTCGCGGAGAAAACAAGGGTGTAAATGCCGATCCGCGTAGTCTAAATACTCTTGATCGCTCTGTGCTTATCCATCACTCCGAACAGGTAAGGATTTGGTCGTCAATAATTTTCCTGTTTAAACATTAGGATGTGTCGACGAGGAGGCGCATCGTTCGCGAGCGATGCGCTTCACTGCGCCGCCTGGAGCGCCTACTTTTGTTCAGCACATCCTATCAAGAGTCTAATTTCAGGAAGTCATTTTTAGCCAAATCCTAAATAGTATTTCGCCAATTTATTTATGACGGGCAAATTGTAGGCGCGAATTCATTTATGCCCTATGGGTACTTGTACCCCTTGAGGGTGTTCGCACCCTATGAATGCTCTGCAAATCATACTCGTCAGAACAAGACTGATTATGTAATAGCGATGACTTCTTCATTGGTAAAGCTTAATTGCGAATATCAATAGTTTAATGGTATCAACTCGCTTCTATTCAGCTCTTGATTCGCATTTGAGTAATGGCGCGATTTAGTTTTTTCCATGTGTTAAATCATTGGTCTGTTTAACTTCCATAAATAACCTTTGTAGCTGATTGATGCTGTGGCATGACAGGCATTGACCCTCGTTGAAATAGGTTTCTAACTGCGGATTTTGGACAAGAAATTTGTTACTGTCATGTTGCTGTATTTTTTGATACGACTTCTGATCTTTTGGGAGTTCTGATGCTTGAACTTTTGCAAATACTAGATTACATGCTAAAGCGACAATAATGAGATATTGCATAGTCATTAGTAAGTATGGCTTGGAATCGCTTTATTGATCATGAGTTTCTCGTTCATTATCATATGAAATTGCCAGTTCAGAATAATAAATAGATTCAACAATCATGTTCTGATACTCCTGTGGTTCCATATCACTTTCGGGGTTATCTTGCAGCAAGACATGAACATGATCTAATTCATTATTATAAGAAGCAGCCACTGTATTTCTCTCCTGTTCTCATTATGAAACTCACGTTTTTTTATTAAATCCCTTTTGCCATTTTTTTCTAATATTTATAACGTAACGGATAGAGTAAAGGAATTAGTGCAATAACTTAAGTATAAGTACTTAGCAAGAAATGAGATATAAAGTAGTTATTTTCAAAAAGCCATAGGTAAGGATACGTATGGATCTTTTTAATAATTAAGAAATAATGACCATTGACCAATTAGGCAATTTCTTAACGAGGAAATAGCTATGAAATTATTCTGGATACTTGTTGCCGATAGTAGTCGGGCACGAATATTTACTGCTGATACGC
The DNA here is from genome assembly GCF_000746145.1 of Methylobacter sp. BBA5.1. Lineage (NCBI taxonomy): Bacteria > Pseudomonadati > Pseudomonadota > Gammaproteobacteria > Methylococcales > Methylococcaceae > Methylobacter > Methylobacter sp. BBA5.1. The sequence goes on along the minus strand of NZ_JQKS01000014.1, from coordinate 12,597 downwards.
CTTCTTCGCCTTTAGAAGAGATTGAAGACATTGCCCATACGGAAGGGCGCTTATTTGATCGAGAAATAACGTCGGATTTACCGGGAAGGATGCGCCATGCCGGCGGTGCGGGCGGGCATGCTTACGATCCTGCCAGCGATCCAAAAAAGCACGAAGCCAGCAATTTTGCCCATTCTATCGCTAAGCTTCTGGAAGAGTCGCTCAATGCGAATAAATATGATCGGTTAGTGATTATTGCAGAGCCTTCATTTCTGGGAATGCTGCGTAATAATTTATCGGAACAGGTTAGAAAAAATGTCTGCTTAGAGCTTGATAAAGACGTTACTACACAAAGTGCTGTTGATATTCGCGGATACCTGCCGAAATATTTGCCCAATTTGTGAAATTAAATTGAAGAAGGATGGAGGCTGATCTTGACAGTCGGTTAATTCGCTTAGGTAAAGAAGAATTTAGAAACTTATTTCTTCTTACTTAATGGCGCTGTTGTTTTCTTAAATTTTTATAAATTATATTGGGCTATTTTAATGGCTAAATGACTGATTATGAGTGCCTGTATTTTGTAATATTTTTTACATAATAATTTGTTTTTGAATGAGTTATATTTCTGGTTATTTTTTTAATATAACAACTTGAAATAGAGCCATAAAAATCAGCAATTGTTTTAGTTGGTAAAGATACGTTACTGGATGATGCTGGTTATCTAATATTGAATGGATTGAAAATATAAAAATGGGGAATGCAATGATACTGACGACTTTTATTCCGCCATTGTTTGGCCTATTAGGGCTACTGGCCGCCTATATAATTTTTCATAAAGTGATGCGTTATCGCGAAGGCTGCGAAAAGGTAGCAAAAATTGCGCGTGAGATCCACCTGGGGGCAATGGTTTTTATGCGGCGCGAATATACGATGCTAATCTTGTTTGCCGGCGTATTGGCTGTATTGCTGTTTTTTTCGCTGGGATGGAGGACAACATTGGCTTTTATTGTCGGTGCCACAACGTCTGGACTGGCCGGCTTTCTGGGTATGTTTACTGCCACTAGAGCGAATGCAAGAACAACTACCGCGGCTTATGAGGAAGGCATGTCCTCAGCGTTATCGGTTGCTTTTTTTGGCGGTTCAGTTATGGGACTGGCTGTGGCCTCTTTAGGGCTGTTGGGGTTGGGTTCGCTCTATTTGTTTTTTAGTGGTGATGCGGAAACAGTCCACGCAATTCATGGTTTTGGCATGGGGGCATCAACTGTCGCCTTGTTTTCACGCGTAGGCGGCGGCATTTTTACCAAATCCGCCGATGTCGGCGCTGATCTGGTGGGTAAAATTGAGATCGGCATTCCCGAGGACGACCCGCGTAACCCCGGCGTTATCGCCGATAATGTAGGAGATAATGTTGGCGACGTGGCCGGCATGGGGTCGGATATCTTCGAATCATATTGCGGTGCCATGATAGCCACGATCGCCATGGCCGGCTCCATGGCGTCGGATATTATTGATCCCCTGGGAGTGCGTGAAGATCTGATGTTTTTGCCTCTGGCTTTATCTTCCGCAGGCTTGATCTGTTCCATCGTCGGAATTACTTTGGTGCATCAAGCGGGTAATAAACAAATTGAAGTTCTTCTGCAGCATAATGTTTTAGGGTTTGTCGCTAAACCTTTAATGGAACTAAAATTAAATGCCAGCGAAAAGCCAGAATTGGCCTTACGTAGCGGTACCTTAGGCGCATCTATTCTGTTTATTTTGACAGCTTTTTTGGTGGTGGCCGGCATGGGGATTGATCTAAAAGTCGCATTAGCCGTGCTGGCTGGTGCTGCTGGAGGCGTCATTATTGGTTTAGTCACTGAATATTATACAGCCAGTAGTCCGGTCCATCGGATCGCCGAGTCAGGTGAAACCGGGGCGGCCACAGTGATGATCACGGGCTTGGCTGTCGGAATGGAGTCAGTCGCCATACCGGTACTGACAATTTGCGCGGTAATTTTGGTAAGTAGCTCACTGGTTGGACTGTATGGTGTTGGTATTGCCGCAGTAGGCATGTTGGCAACCGTGGGTATCACTATGGCAATCGATGCCTATGGACCCGTTGCCGATAATGCTGGTGGTATCGCTGAGATGGCAGGACTGGGTCCTAAAACGCGAGCGATTACAGATTCTCTTGATGAAGTGGGCAATACCACTGCCGCCATCGGCAAGGGTTTTGCTATCGGTGCGGCGGCATTGGCGGCTTTGGCGATTATTACGGCTTATGTCGAAACCATTAGCATGCGCATTGAGAATTTTCAGTTAAATTTAAGCAATTCGGATGTGCTGATCGGTCTCTTTATTGGCGGCATGCTGCCTTATCTCATTGCCTCGATTACTATGACAGCGGTCGGTGAGGCGGCATTTGAGATGATAAAGGAAATTCGCCGCCAGTTCCGCGAGATTCCGGGTTTGCTGGACGCGAGTGCCGATCCTGATACTGCCACTTGTATTGATATAGCGACTGCGGCGGCGCTCAAAAAAATGATTTTACCAGGGATAATTGCGATTGCCGCGCCGCCTGTGGTTGGCTTTATACTGGGCCCTGAAGCTTTAGGCGGTATGCTGGGCGGGGCGTTGCTTTCCTGCGTTTTATTGGCATTAATGATGGCAAACTCAGGCGGTGCCTGGGACAATGCCAAGAAATATATTGAAAAAGGCCATCACGGCGGCAAAGGATCTGAAGCCCACAAATCAGCAGTTGTCGGAGACACCGTTGGAGATCCTTTTAAGGACACGGCCGGCCCATCAATGAATATTCTCATCAATGTAATGGCTATTGTCAGCCTGGTTATTGCTCCCTTATTAGGTTAGCGGAAAGGGGTATTGATTATGAAAGCGTATTTGTTATTCTCCGGCAGCGGTACCTTGGTGGTTCTATCTCAGCACGATGATGTTGAGCACAAGTTATTTCTGGAAAAATTGGCGGGCAAGGGTATTTATAAGTTTATCGCTCACGAAATTCCCTTGGAATTGGCAAAAGAACGCTATGGCAAGCACTTTGATATCGCAACCCATGATTTGTATGAAACGGATCATTTACGTGTGGTTGATTACAACGGTGAGCGGGCAATGAGGCTGTTCAAATTCAGTGAGCTCGGCCCTGAAATCATGCATGAGCCAGATAGTTTTCCTGAACTTTTCTAGTGCTTTAGCGAAACGAAATTTTATCAATATGCATTCAAGCTTTTTATAGTTAAACGATGACCTGATTTATTGTATAGTTGGCTGCTTTTGTGTAGGTGTAGGTCATGAAAGAGGCCGATGTCATTATTATCGGAGCAGGTGCGTCGGGCCTGATGTGCGCAATAGAAGCCGGCAAGAGGGGCCGGAAAGTCATTATTCTGGATCATGCTAACAAACCCGGCAAAAAAATCCTGATGTCAGGCGGCGGCCGCTGCAATTTCACTAATTATGAAGTTGGGCCTGATAACTATATTTCGCATAATCCGCATTTTTGCAAGTCAGCGCTCAGTCGATACACGCAATGGGATTTTCTGGCCTTGATCGGGCGCTATCATATTCCTTTTCATGAAAGAGAGCACGGACAGTTGTTTTGTAACGAAAGTGCTCGCGATATTCTCAATATGTTGTTAGCCGAATGCGATGACGCGGGAGCGACTGTGCAGCTAAGCACACATATAGATACTCTTGAACAAGCGGCTGACAAGCGGTTTTATCTTACAACAGACAATGGTAATTATATTTGTCAGTCATTGGTGGTCGCGACCGGCGGCCTGTCGATTCCTAAAATGGGCGCTACGCCGCTAGGTTATAAAATTGCGCGGCAGTTTGGCATAAAAGTGCAGCCTACGTATGCGGGCCTTGTGCCGTTTACATTGCAACCGGAAGATAAAAGCAAATTTTCAGCTTTATCGGGAATTGCCGTTCCCTGCGTCATCAGTAATAAAATCCGCAGCTTTAGTGAAAATATTTTATTTACACATCGGGGCTTGAGTGGGCCGGCTGTCTTACAAATTTCATCGTATTGGCATCAGGGGGAAGAAATCAGCATTAACCTGCTGCCAAGAATAAATCTGGATGAGGAACTGAAATCAAAGCGACAGCAAAAAATTAACAGCAAGCTGAAAGTTTGCCTGGGAGGTTATTTGCCCAAGCGATTGATTAGCAGTTTATTCGCTGAAGAAATTCTGGAGCGCTCTCTGCAGGATCTTTCCGATACACAGATTCGGCAAGTCTCAGAACAGATCCATAACTGGACCATTAAGCCTGGCGGTACTGAGGGCTACCGTACTGCTGAAGTGACTTGCGGCGGGGTTGACTGTGATGCCATCTCGTCCAAAACCATGGAAAGTAAAGCCGTGCCGGGACTTTATTTTATTGGTGAGGTGCTGGACGTTACCGGCTGGCTAGGCGGATACAATTTTCAATGGGCGTGGTCGTCAGCCTGGTGCGCAGGGCAGTATGTGTAGAGATGGTGTACGGCTAAATAGAGTTTTGTTGGTATCAGGGATGAGCCAATAAATCCTGATTCATAAGACTTCCACCTACGCCTGCATGTCGTGAAGACCGTTGACAGCGGCAAAACGAAACGCGAATAATGGATCGTTCTCAGGCCGACGAATGCCCGAACTGCTTCAAGCATTCAGGCTATGTATTCAACTGAAGGATAAATGCTCTGGTAATCGGAAAAAATTCGGGAGTTTCAGTTTGTTTCCTGATCAGAAAGATTTTTGAGTATGTCTTTTAAGGAAACAAGGTTCAGCGTCATTCTGAATAATACGACATTGTTTTGTAACAAACCGTAACAATTATATGTCCTTAGCATGATATTGGTCTGGTTTAATGTATTACTACTAGATTCCGGTAGTTGATCCACCAGAATATGTAGCTTTTCATTATTCCTAATTGAACTTAAATAGTGCCGATCCACTGAAATTTCATGAGACGTGTAAACCATGGGATTGAGCTTAAAGTCATGATTTTCCAATTGTGCCTTTTCCAATAACGCACCGGAGCTAAGGCTGCAAGGAAATATCTCTGGGTACTGTGCAATCTGCCTTAACTCATCGAAATAGTCGGATTGCTCGGCGAAAGACCCGGATAGAAAGTTTTTAACCGATCCATTATTTAGATATTTCCGTTTAAGAAAATAATGAGTGCCGGGAACGATGGTGCAATCCGGGACTTCATCAAGATCGGGCAAATTGTCAAGTTTGGTGTCAGCTAAAAATAGTGACTCTTGCGTTTCTTTTTTATAGCCCAGCAACACGGTTTTGCCGTCCGATTTCATTGCAATGCGATTACCGAGCGTCAGACTGGGGGCAGTGTTAATCAGTGTTTTTTTTATATTCAGATAAACGGGTATTTGAGGGCGAACGGCATTAACAAAAGTGATTTGATAGTTACTGAAACGCAGATTGTTTTCGGTAATCACTTTGTTTTCATGATGAGCTTCTCTGTAGAGGCGCATTTGATATTCAATCAGTGTATTGAGCTGAAAACCCAACACGATAGGGCCTTTGAACGGGTTATGCACAATTTGTAGCCATTTGTGTTTATCATGAAACAAATTGAAGTCATCAGAAGCGTTGCGCGCCACTTCGATATGAAGCTGATTGAAAATAAACGGTTGATTATTCATTTGTAATGGCCAAGTTTTTTCGGGCGCTAGAATAGGTTGTTTATCTATCATTTTTCGTTCATAGTCATTGGGCGGCAGATAGCCAGGTTTGGAATGCAAACGCTGGCTGTTGTAAAAGCTTACGATGTAATCGATTATATCCCGTATGGCTTCTTCATGATTATATAATTTCGCCGTCAAACCCGTTCCATTTTCAGGTTCGGAAAGAAGTGCTCCATCATACTGTTGTCGCGGCAAATACCTTTACGGCTCATGCTGTCTTGTAAACCATACCGATCCAGCAAATTCGGATAGTTCTGGCTGGCATGCTGGCTGCCGCGGTCGGAATGGATAATCAGGACCGGCGCTGGTTGATGCTGACAGATGGTCCTCTGCAAAACCTAACACGCCAATTCCGCCGGCATGCCGCGCGCCATGGTCCAGCCCGCCAGCTTGCGCGAATACAAACCCAGTACGCCGGCCAAGTACAGTCAGCCGCTGCAAGTGCGAACACAGGTCATGTCTGGCAACCCAATCATGGTCAGGTTCCGCCGTTTCAAACTGACGATTCAGCACATTGTCGAATACCGGCAGGTTATGCTTGCTGTCGTCAGTATGGTCAAACCACACTTTCACACCGGTTTGAGCAGATGAACCACATCAGACTGCCCACCCGATAACGACCGATCCGAATGCCTTGGGTGTTTAATGCACCCTGTAGAAGCTGCCTGCCGGAACAGCGACTACTGGTTTCGAAAGCACTTTGCAACTGCTCTTTTATGGTGCGGACAGCTTTTGACGCCGAGCACGTCGCCGAGTGGCATAATAGCCTGAACGGCTGATCTCTAAGGCTCGGAAACTATGCTGAACCGGGATGGCCTTTGCTACGACTGTTGATCCAGCCGGTAGTTCATTTCAGTTCCCGGACAAAGAAGGCGGAAGCCTTTTCTTGTGCCATAGAGGTATTAATATCAGGACTTACGCAAGCCTGTGGGGGCGACTTCAGTCGCCCATTCAGATAAAAGGCGACTGAAGTCGCCCCCACAGGTTTTAAACCCGCTTGTTTCGGCGGATGAACAGGCAAACTGCGTAAGTCCTAAATATATTATTATCCAGGCAGAGTTGCCGGTTCTCTATATCCAGTCGGCGGATGCGCTGCTGTTCAGCTGCCAACGGTTTGCCGATACCCGTCTTGCCGACCAGTTCGGCATTCAACTGTCCCACTGTTCCAGGCAACGCCTGACGGCCGCCTCGTTCAGATTTGGGACACTCAACTCTTGATCTTTGATCAGATGCACAATTTTGAGCTTGAAGCTGGCGTCAAATTTTCTCCGTTTAGGTAGGGTGTTTTCCTTCTATAACGGTGTCCATCAAAATCAGACCATTACAATTATCTTTATCATGCTGTTTTATAAATCTTTCGTTTGCTCGTGAAGTTGACAGCGCCTTGCGCACTATCCCTTGCATAGGGATAACAGGTTTCTACGCTTCTTTCCAAAGCCTTAACCAAGGTCATGCCGCCTTCATGCCTAACACTAATTGGGTATGAAGGCGGCATCTTCCAAGCTTCGTCGCGGAGCAGAAATCTGGAACCCGAGTTTGATGCCGATGGAATACGTTTCGACACGTCATCAGAGGTTCGCTCACGTTCGTCTCCTTGACTCACACTTGACGGAGGAATCCGCCTTTTCCAACAACGCTCACTACGGCAGCATTTTGATTGCTGCAATCTGTGGTGGTTGGCCACCTTGGCTTTTAATGGCAGTGAGCGATTTCTTTTCTTGCCCATTGTTTTTTCCTCATAAGTTGAGATCACAATGAGCGGTTTTATCACTTAAAGCTACTGCCTGTTTTCTGGGCCCAGCAGGACTGGCCCCCCGATTTTTTGCATTGTCCGCCGTCTTGCATTCGCTCTGTTAGCTTCAGGTGATGTTTCGTCGGCGGCTATCATCGGTTCCGCCAATGTATCGGCGAAAGGTGTTACATCTTGCTGGCAGCTGGTTTCAGTTCTGGAAACTCTGGAGGTGAGCAAATAGCTAAACACAGTCTGGTCCACGCAGCTCGAGAGAAAAAGTGACGTATGTCCCCAGCCTTCCAGAGTCAAAAGGGCTGAATTGGGCAGGAGACCGTGTACTTGCTGGGCTCCTTCATACGGCGTTAAGGGATCGAAAAGGTTTGCAACGATGAGTATCGGTTTTGAGGTCACGCGGGAAAACGGGCCGAGATAGCGATCCGGATCGTTACTCCGCCAAACCGCGCAAGGGCTGGATTGCCAGGTTGTGATGCGCCCGAATACTCCAACATTTTCATCGGCTGCCGCTCCCGCTAAGGACCAGGCTTCGTGATTATCGGGATTAATGGAGTCGGTACACAAGACCGAAAATTGCTGCGCGGCGAGTGTCTGTGTCGGATCTTCGGGATCAGCCGGATCACCTATGGTGGCTGCTAAAACAGCTAATGCTTCTCCAGCCCTCTTGGCTGTGTCTTCCGAACCATCACTGATAGCGGCGTGAATTTCATTCAAGGTTACCGACAGCAGCGGCCATTCCAATGAGTTCACCAGTGCGCCGAAAACCGTTGCAATGAACCGGTCATAGGTAAGGTCATAAGGACCGGTGATCGGATCGATTATATGAACTGGAGCCGCTCGCAGGTGATCGACCAAGAAATCAAACTTGCTGGCCGCCATATTGCCGAAGGGGCACTGACCTAGGCCCGCTTGATCGCAAAGTCGGAAAAATTCATTCAGCGTCGCCTGCGACCCTTCAGCTCTGCGGAGTCTGGTAGTAACTGGTAGCGTATATCCCTCGTCGCCGTCACCGGTAGTGTAGGCTATGGGATCAACAATGCCATCCAGAACCATGGTTCGGATCCTGTTGGGGAATAGGTTCGCGTAAGTGATGCCGAGAAAGCTGCCATAGCTGTAACCCACATAATTGAGTCTGCTATCGCCAACTGCCTGGCGGAGCACATCGAGATCTCGGGCTACATTAGCGGTTGACATATGATCAAACACACTGCCTCCGTTAGCTTTGCATTTCGTGGCCAGACGCAAATCGAATTTTGCCGTCAATGCTTCTTCGGCAGGAGTGCGGGGGAAAAAGAACGGCGGCGCGGTAACAGGACCGTTAAAGCACACTAGAGGATTGCTGCGGGCTGTTCCTCTAGGATCGAAGCCGATTATGTCGAAGCGTTCGCGGAGTTCTAACGGAAGCACCTGGCCAGCGCCGAGCACGAAGTCGACTCCCGAAATACCAGGCCCTCCGGGGTTGAGGAAAAGCGATCCAATTTTTCTGACAGGCCGGCTTCTTTCACCCATGGCGGCTGGCAATTTAATCAGGGCGAGGTTTAGTTTTCCCCCTTCAGGCGCATTATAGTCGAGAGGTACATCGACAGACCCACAAAGAAATGGGAGGCCGGATTCTCGATAACACGCTTGCCAGTCAATAGCTGGCGGCTTGGATCCACAAAGAAATGGGAGACCGGATTCTTGATAACACGTTTTCCAGTCATTAGCAGGCGATTCCCTGTTTCCGCCCTGGTTTGCCAAAACTATTCCCGGAATAAGTAACAAGACACTAGACCACCGATAAAAATATTTAAGAATCATTATCACACCACTTTAGATAAGGTTTTAATAGGTTCGGTTGCTTTAATTTTTGATAGGCACAGACGGACTATCGGTTGGCAGAATTATGTGTTTAGTCGTATTTTTTTATCTTACTGCCACCTACCACCACCATCACCTCCTTTATTAATAGATAGTAATAAGGTATTTTTCTAACTTATATAATAAGCGGCCAATAAATAACTAACTGCTATGATGAGTTGATTTAATGATTATCTATCTTGAAGAAGTCTTTCTCTGCTTAAGACGGTAGCTATTATTTATTTTTTTATAGCTGAAGTTATATACGTACCACTACTTATGTGTTAGAGATTGGGCAAAATATTTTTACGGCAATCTTGCTGACCGAAATTTAGTAAACAATTCTTTTACTCATGAGAACTTTATGCGGAAAGCCATTGTCATCAATCGCTTGCTTGAAAAAGGCAGTGGCCGTGGATGTTCAAAGCATAAAGTCAACGGTATCGCCGAATATATCAACGGCATGGCATAAGTACCCCCATTTTCCTCTGACTTGATGGAGGTCTCATCCATGCGCCAGGTAGAAGCTATAGCCCGCTTGCGATTTTTTGCTTCCAAAACCAGAGCAGGTGTAACTCATTATCCAACAGTTGAGCGAGGTGTGATCCTTTTCAGGATTTGGTCGTAAATAACGTCCCTGTTTAAACAGGATGCGCCGACGCCAGGGGGGGGCATCGGTCGCGAGCGATGCGCTTCACCGCGCCGCCTGATGCGCCTGCTTCCGGTTAGCACATCCTATGCTGGATGCTAATTTCAAAAAGTCATTTAGCCAAATCCTTAACGCCTCTTTCCGCTAGAATTTCTTCGAGACTCCGAGGAAGCGGCCTAGCGGATATCAGAAAAACATGGCGTGTAAAATACTCCTTTGGAAAGTTGACGCCTTTAAAACGTATTACCCGAGCATTTGATTCCTAAATTGACAATTACCGTCTAACCTGACAAATTTTGCGATACGACCATGAACCATGAAAAGATTTGATTGAATTGCCATAGGTGTTTTTACCAATGAACTACAACTCCACAAAACTATATAATCGTTCCTCAAATTGATTGGCGTCTTAATTGCGCACCTCCATCCAGTTGGATGGGTATTGCGAAGGTATCGAATGCTCGTCCCCCTTATAATGACCGTTAGATAGAGATTATCCGCTTGTAAGGAATTTTGGATAAGGATTGTCAGCTTATGATAAGTGTTAGATAGAGGTTATCCCTTACTAATGGCCGTCAGATAAAGATTGTCGGCTTATAGTGGGCATTAGAACTAAGACTCAATAATTCACTGGTTCAACAATTCGCTGAATTAAATTTAAGCAAACTTACAGTGTTGCGTGAAAAATATGAAAAAAACGGTTGTCCGGGAGTGGCTACTAACGTTATGGCTGACTTCTTGGGATGTTATTTCAACTCAATCTACAAGGATTGGCAAAAATCATGTCCTTATATTATCCATTGACTAGTGCGCAAGCCTCTATATGGTTTGCTCAGATGTTGGACCCTGAAAACCCAGCCTATAACATTGGTGAATATACCGAAATTTCAGGCGCCATTGATCCGGACCTGTTCAGATTGGCAGTGAGCACTGTTCTGGATCAAAGCGACAGCTTTCACCTTCATTTTATTGCTACTGATGAGGGACCTAAGCAATACTTTTCCGGCAATAAAAACTGGGCTATACATTATTTGGATTTCAGTGCTGAACCAGATCCCTATGCCACTGCTAAAGGCTGGATGCATGAAGACATGGCACAAGCCTGCGATATCGTCCATGGTCCAATATCTATATTTGCACTTATAAAAATAAGTTCCGATTTCTTTATTTATTATCAACGCGCGCACCACCTTGTTTCAGATGGATTTACCGGTGCGCTTTTTGCCCGTAAAGTTGTCGATATATATTCTTCCATGAGCGGAGTTAAGCCCTTGGACGACAATACTTCAGGTTCATGGCTCGATGTATTGAAACATGAAGAGAATTATCGTAATTCCGCAAGATACGGGCGAGATCGGGATTATTGGATAGCCCAACTGAAAGACAGGCCAGGGCCGGTAACGCTGTCAGGCAAGCAGCCGGAACCGATTCCATGCAGCCAACATATCCGTAAGACAGATTACTTGGCCTATTCGACGGCAGAGACATTACGCAGTCTGGGCGCGGCCCATGGCGCGAGCTTGACTCAAGTGATCACCGCTGCTGTAGCGCTTTATTTGAATCGGTTTTCAGGCGAGGAGGATATTATTATCGGCATACCGGTATCCGCCCGGATTGGCGCAAAAATGCGCAATATTCCCGGTATGATGTCGAATATTCTTCCACTGAGATTGAGAGTTGATTCCGGACAGAATTTTGGAGAGTTTCTCAGTCAGACGACTAGATCCATGCGAGATACCTTGCGCCATCAAAGCTATCGGAGCGAGGACCTTCGTCAGGATTTTGGCTTACCTCCGAACGGAAGTCATTTCTATGGCATGACAGTCAATGCCATGGTTTTCGATTACGTTCAGAATTTTGCCGGTTATCCAGCCCGGACTCATAATCTTTCCAATGGACCGGAGTTCGAACTTTCTCTAAATGTTTACGACAACCAGAGCGGTTTCGACTTGCGCTTTGATTTTAATGCCAATCCTCTGCATTACAGCGAAAAAAGTTTAGCGACTCATATGCGTCGTCTGCTAGGTTTGCTTGCCAGACTCGCGTCCTCTACGCTCGATGTACCTATAAGCCGGATAAGTCTGCTGGAAGCGGATGAGCTTCAACGCGTACTCTACGACTGGAACGCCACCCAGGCCGACTACCCTCAATATAACTGTGTTCATGAACTGTTCGAGGCGCAAGTGCGGGATACGCCCGATGCTCCAGCGGTGGTGTTCGAGGATCAGACGCTGAGCTATGCCGAACTCAACGCCCGGGCCAACCGCCTGGCGCACTACCTGCGCCGTTCGGGCGTGGGCCCCGATGTTCTGGTGGCGATCTGCGCCGAGCGCAGCCTGGAGATGGTGGTGGGCCTGCTGGGCATCCTGAAGGCCGGCGGCGCCTATGTGCCGCTGGACCCGGCCTATCCGGCGGACCGGCTGGCCTACATGCTGGCTGATGCCGCGCCCAGGGTGCTGCTGACGCAAGAGCGGCTCAAGGGCATCCTGCCCTGGACCGAGTCCCGCATGATCGCACTGGACAGCGACTGGCGCCGGATCGCCGAACAGCCGGACACGAACCTGCCGCCGCAATCGCTGGGCCTGACCTCCCGGCACCTGGCCTACGTCATCTATACCTCCGGCTCGACCGGGCAGCCCAAAGGGGCGATGAACGAGCACCGCGGTGTGGTCAACCGGCTCAACTGGATGCAGAAAGCCT
>NZ_JQKS01000013.1:0-145707 GCF_000746145.1 Methylobacter sp. BBA5.1 | reverse complement strand
CATCGAGCCGGTATGCACCATTTTCTGATGCGCGGGCTTGAGAAATGCCGGGGCGAATTCAGCTTAATGGCCTTGTGTTACAACTTTACCCGAGTGCTGAATATACTCGGTGTGGCGGCCTTTAGGGATTACTGCGCCCAGCGCTTAGGGAATAGCGAAACAAACCAGGTTTTTGCCTAAAATGGCTGAAAAACCCGGCTTAATTGGCGAATTCCGCGCTGCCAAGAGGTGGAATTTTCATACCTTATGAAAATTCGCTAATGAAAATAGCGGTATTCACCCAGTAGAGCCATACTCGTTTCTGAATTCTTTCACAGTCTCGTACGCAATGCGTACCCTACTGTATTTTTCAGGCAGGCTTTCGGTAGCCATTATCCCGCAGGAGTGTGGTAATGAGTAATACGCAATTCCCTGGTTCCCAAGGGCCTTCGTGTAAACCGGTACTGGGACACGGGCCTGCAAAAATGCAGGCGGTGGAATGGCATCTGGAACAGCAATCGAGCACTAAGTTTTAATGCATTCATGGATTTTACTTTTTCTTCGTGTTCCTTCGTGATGTTCGTGGTGAATAAGAATTTTCATACCGTTTTCATTAATAGTATCGCTTGATAATTTGGCTTGACCTCGATATCCCCAGACAATAGGTTAAAAAATATAAAAATAATTGTAAGAAATAGATATTTAAGTAATCCAATCAGCATTGCATCCAAACGGAGTTAACTAATGGCTAAATCACACATCGTTTTGCTGATAATCATCGCCGCGCTGATAGGCGCCTTTTTCTATTCCGATCTGCCGCAGTTACTGACATTGGAAAACTTAAAGGCCAAACACCAGACCCTCCTGGCCTACCGCGATGCCCACCCTGTCAAGGCAACGGTCTTTTATGCGCTGCTCTATATTGCCACCACCGCCCTGTCCCTGCCCGGCGGCGCACTGTTGACCCTGGCGGGCGGCGCATTGTTCGGCCTGCTGTGGGGAACGCTGATCGTATCGTTTGCATCCAGCATCGGCGCCACGCTGGCTTTTCTGGCCGCGCGTTTTCTGTTTCGGGACCTTGTCAAAGCCCGGTTCGCCGATCGCCTGAAGGCCGTGGATGAAGGCATGGCGCGCGACGGGGCCTATTACCTGTTTACCTTGAGGCTGGTGCCGCTTTTCCCGTTTTTCGTCATTAATCTGGTCATGGGATTGACCGCCATTACAACCCGCACCTTCTATTGGATCAGCCAACTGGGCATGTTGCCCGGAACACTGGTTTACATTAATGCCGGTATGCAACTGGCCAGGATCGATTCCGTGTCCGGCATTTTCTCGCCGACCCTGATCGGCTCGTTTGTGCTGTTAGGCCTTTTTCCGCTCGTCACCCGGAAAACCGTATCGGTCATTCAAGCCAAAAAAATTTACCAGCAATGGCCCAAGCCTGAGAAATTCGACACTAACCTTGTGGTCATTGGCGCCGGGTCGGCCGGACTGGTGTCCGCCTACATTGCCGCCGCGGTCAAGGCCGATGTGACATTGATCGAAAAACACAAAATGGGCGGAGATTGCCTGAATACCGGCTGCGTGCCCTCGAAAGCCTTCATCCGTTCGGCGAAATTGTTGTCGCGGTTTCAGCATTCCGCCGAATACGGCATCAAGGCCATTAAAGCCGATTTTGACTTTGCCGAGATTATGGAGCGCGTGCAGCGCATCATTCAAACCGTGGCGCCGCATGATTCGGTCCAGCGCTATCGCGAGCTCGGCGTTAACGTTATTGAAGGCGCCGCCAGGATTACGTCGCCCTGGTCGGTTGAAGTGCGGACGGCAGCCGGCACGCGCACCCTGACCACGCGCGCCATCGTCATTGCCGCCGGTGCGCGTCCTTTTATACCGCCGATTCCCGGCCTGGACGGCATCGATTACCTGACTTCCGACACAGTCTGGAACTTGCGCGAGCAACCCCGGCGCCTGCTGGTGCTGGGCGGCGGTCCTATCGGCTGCGAGCTGGCGCAGGCTTTCGCCCGCTTCGGCACACAGGTCATTCTGGTCGAAAAAGCCGCGCGCCTGCTGACGCAGGAAGATAACGAGGTTTCAGAAATGATAAAGGCCAGGTTCAGTCAGGAGGGCATCGATGTGCGTCTGGAACATACCGCAACGCGATTCCTGATTGAAAACGGCGAGCACGTCCTGATCGCCGAGCACCGGGGCCAAGCGCTGCGCATTGTCTTTGACCGGCTGCTGCTGGCGATCGGCCGCGCGCCCAATACCGCCGGTTTCGGCCTCGAAGACATCGGTGTGGAACTGTCGCCCAGGCATACGGTGCGGGTCGATGAATTTCAGGCCACCAATTATCCGAATATTTTCGCCTGCGGCGATGTGGCGGGCCCTTACCAGTTTACCCATACGGCCGCGCACCAGGCCTGGCATGCGTCGGTCAATGCCCTGTTCGGCGACTTGAAAAAATTTCGTATCGACAACTCCGTGATCCCCTGGGCCACCTTTACCGACCCGGAAGTCGCCCACGTCGGCCTGAATGAGCAGGAAGCCAGGGAACAAGGCGTTGCTTACGAAGTCAGCCGGTATCAGTTCGAGGAACTGGACCGGGCCATTACCGACAGCGCGGCGCACGGCTTTGTCAAAGTCCTGACCCGGCCCGGCAGGGACAAGATTCTCGGCGTCACCATCGTCGGCCAGCACGCTGGTGACTTGATCGCGGAATTTGTGCTGGCTATGAAGCACGACATTGGCTTGAATAAAATCCTGGCCACTATTCATATTTACCCGACCATGGCGGAGGCCAACAAATATGCCGCCGGCGTCTGGAAACGCCAGCATCGGCCGGAAAGGCTATTGAAGTGGGTGGCGCGCTTTCATGCCTGGCGGCGAGATTAACCGGTATCCCGGCCTTACGGTTTAACGTCGATAAGTTTGCCGATGGCGTTGATTTTATGCTTTTGCAGTCGCCATCGATTAAAGGATGCCGCGTTGATGCTGAAATCGATTTCCTCGGTTTTTCGGTCCGGGAGCGCCGTCGAATGCAGACGCAACAGGCACCGGTTGCCGCCGGCGTCCAGTTTCCGGACACGGTAAAAAACCCGCTGCCCCGCCTGCTCGACGCTGACCGTATCATTGACATGCAGCGCCATGACGAACTCAAACGGTTCGGAATGGTCTGTTTTAATCACAGGCGGTCTATGTTTTCCGATGCCTTTGACGCGATGGCCCGGCTCCAGTCGGGTCACGAACTCACCGGTATATTGGCCCGTGGTTTTATGCCTTAATATTTCCACGTGATGAATATTGCCGCTGGCTGTGGCGGCTTCCGGTTGCCGGATCCGGCTCCGCTGAATCGGGATCTTGCCGTCTTTATGAGAAACCGTACCGCCCCCGGCAAATGCCGCGCCGGTTTCCTCATGCCCCTCGCCGCTCAATTTAAGCCGCGGCACATGCGCCACAATCATTTTGTCCAGCGCCCGCCGCAGATCCTCCCGTACTGTCTGCCAGGCCGGATCGACCCGCAAGTCGTCGATATTCAATTCGGACTGTTTACCTTCAAGCTCACTGGCCGCCTCCGACAGCCTTGTTAAAAACCGCCGGTCGATACAGGCCGTGGCCAGCGCATCGATCGCATGCCGCCGGTAATCGCCGCGGTCTGTCGCCGGCGTCTCACCGAGCAGACCGTTCAAATCCCATTGCCGCCGTAGCCATGCGGCCGCTCTTCCTGTGCTGACCGTGACGGCCGCATCCAATTGTTGTAAATAATCATGCACGACGCGGCTGATGCGGCGTGCGTCGTTGAGCTGGCTGCCGATAAAATCCGCTTTCCGCATCGTTGCCGCGTTCATGAAGAAGCGTTTTTGCTTCGATGCCAGAGACCTGTCCCATCGCTTCAGGTTTTGTTCGATTTGATGCCACTGCGCCTCATTGCCGCCGAATGCCTCAATCGGCGTTTTGCGGCCTTTGACACTCTTTTCCTTAACGAAACAGAGCGCTTTATTCATATACGAATCGTCCAGTGATTCGCTGTAAGGCAAGATATGGTCGATCTCAACTTCAGGTCCGAACAACGCCGACGGGGCGATGCGTTGGCCGGAATATGCACAGAGCCGCCGCTGATCCTGCCATAGCCGGTATTTTAGCTGATCGGTTTTGCCGGGGGCGTCGGTCAATGCCAGATGCGGATTCTGCCGTTTGACGCGCTGAAACATCAACACCGCTTTCTCATTCATCCTGTCCCTGGCTTTTTGCTGTCTGCCAAATGCGGCATAGCGTCTGCTGTTCATCTTCAATTCGCGCGCCATTTGCACCCTGATCGCATCGGGCTTGCCGTACTCGGCGATCAGGGCGTTGATCAGCCGCCTGAGTTCATGCAGCCCTTTTTGCAGGACGGGATTGGCGGTTTCCGGCGGCACGGCTAATTTATCCTTTTGGGCAACAGCCTGAACCTCAGGACCATACCCCGCGCTGACCCGCGCTTCGGCCACGCTTTGGCCTTGATAAAGAAACGGCAGCAGTTTATTGATGGCTTTACTGGAAAGCGGGCTGTAGCCCGGCTCAAGCGACAACTGACACAGCTTGACGACAGTCGCGGAATCAAGACCCCAATGCCCGAGCAAACGCTTCCTGAGCACGGATTTTTTGTTGATGGTCAGCAAGTCCTCGACCAGTGCCTGCTGTTTCCCGGTTCCCAGATTATCCCAGCCGCTGAAAACTTTCCTGATTTGCCAGGCGGTCACATTACCGTTCAGCTTCTTGATGTCGCGCTCCAGGTTAAATTCCCGGGAATTATCGAAGCCCAACAGCTCTTTGATCCGTGCGAAGCTGATATCGGCTTCCGTCTCGCACAGCACGCTCAGCCTGCCTATCTGGCCGGCCGACAAGCGCTCTTCCGTTTCAGTGCGATGGTTTAAATACGTCAGGTTACTGATCGCCTGCATATAGCGAAAACGCTGGCTTTCCAGTCGGGCCAGGCCGGCCCGCCTGCGTTTGGGTTCCAGGGGACAACGGTTGATGCGATCAGCACACGGCTTAACGGGTCTTTGATAAAAAATAATGCGCTCCACCCGCGCTTTCACCGGTTCGGTTAACCGCTCGTGATGGCGCTGCTGTTGCCGCCAGATCAACCCCAACTCATCTTTATACATTTGCCGGTCCGTGCGCAGATGCTCGCCATTTTTGGCCCGGATGCGCTTGCAATCAGGGTGACCCCGGCTCGCCAGATATTCGCCCAGTGTCCGGCAGCCGGCCTCTTTTATAGCCGTTCTCAACGCATCAACCTCCTGTTTAAACGCCGCCTGTCCGCTGTCGCGTTCGCGCTGGTCCGCACCCTCCTCCGACTCGGCCAGAACAGCCAGCACATCGGGATCATCGATCATGGCGCCCGGCCAGGTTTCGCGGCTGCCTGAAAAGCCTCGGCACTGGACAAAATGCAGCAATACTCGTCCCAGTTCATGCGCGGATAATTTTTCATCCAGGGCTTTCGCACGCAACCGATAGGGGTCGCCGATCCGGTTCAGAATGATTTCCGGCTGGGGCGATGCCTGCAGTTCTTCCGGCAGCCAGTTCAGCGTTAACAAATAGTTGAGCATACGCTGTTTGCGTTTCGCCTTGCGCTGGAGAATGCGTCTGTTCAATTTGGCATCGCTGCGTTTCGGATTGCCGGGAGCCGGTGTTTTTTCTCCATCCGCCTCGTTAAAAACCCGGCAACCCAAATCAATTATCCGGTCGGGCCCGCCCTGGCTTTCCTCGAGCAATGCCCAGCCTATGGAATAGGTGCCTAGATCCAGCCCCAGAACTTTCTTGCTCATTATTGATCCTTGTGTATAATCCAGACCTGATGTAACCGACTAAGGCCTATCGTTAACTTTCCATACCAATGGAATTGTGTTGCGTAGGCATCGCTTCCAGGCGACCAGAGCCCTCGCAAAGTAAAACTTAAGGGGGCTTTTTTATGTCTGTCGGTTTTTATTTGTATTGTTTCAATCTCGCTTCATTCAGCCGTCAGCCTGCCGTTGATCATCCGTGCTCACATTGCCGACAGGACCAGCCGGCTTGATGATCGGGGTCAGGCTGACCGCGACGCACTGTTATTCGGTCGCTGCCGCGTGTTTCATAAAATTGATTGCGGCCTTTCCGGTTGAAGGCTCGATGGCGGCTTTATCCCGTGCGGGGAGTTTTTTCATTCGGATTATAATGACTCGTTTTTTCAAAGCGGCCCATTGCCGCCCTGCCCACCGATAAGAGCGATGCGGACTCAACCGCCCGGCATCGTGACCCGCAAGCATTGGTGCCATAATCGGGCGCTTTACCGGCCTCAATTATATAGCGCCTGATTTACTTGTCTGGGCTTGAGATCACACTATTGAATTTGCGTTTTTGACGGGTATGCGCGGCGGGAAGATGCTATTTCGCCCCGGACAATGCGTGTATCTATATCGGGAAAAGTAGAAACCTCCCACAAGGTGCTTGCAGGCCGGCTCGGCGAATGGATTAGGCTCATGCGGGAGGTAGGTAGCGGGTAGGCGGGGTTGGAGCTTCGCGGAAACCCGGCATAAGGTGCCGGGGTCTCCTGTATTCCCTGCGGTTTTATGAAATATCCGGGTTAAGTCCCGTCAGGCGGCGACAGGATTCACCGAACCTGGCAGCGATAACCGCCTTTCTGCTTGCTTTGGCACAAGCGCTGGGCGGCATTGATCGCCTCTTCTTCGGTATCGAACCAGTCCTTGCGCACGGTGCCCGGCGAACCGACGCGCCCCCATTCGCGAACTAACGACCAATCACCGAACAATCCCGGCATGATGATCAACTGGTAAAACCGGTTCATATTTTTGTCCGCCTCGTTCCGGACCAGATAAATACGGTTCATTCAAATATTCAACATCCGATAAAGAGCCATTCCAGGCCATATTCGCTCTTACCCGCTCTCTGGCAAGCGCAGGGCTTCCGGCGGGTTCGATAAAACTTCAGGATATAACACGTGACTACAACCACATGTTAATGCGCCTGTACGGAGCCATATCATAACCATTTCGCGGCAAATGAGTAACGAAAAAAATGGCGCGATGAAAACTTCAGGCACCGGCCTGCTTGATTACCGAGATTCAGTACGGCAACTTTCCCGATATCGGCCTTCACTGTATTATTGGGAATTCTGCTGCTGAACAAGAAATAGCGAAACAATGGCCGTCACTCATCCTGTCAATCCCCCACATCAGCCAGCAGAGCTATCGGCCGGACAACGCTTCATCGATAACCTATTGAGTATATTTAAAGAGACAAATCCATGACTACATTAAACGAAGCACAGGCCAAGGCGGCGGCGGCCTATAATGCCGCGTCCGACCTGTTCGACCATCCCGCCAACACTTTCTGGGACCGGTTCGGGCACAGCACTGTCGAACGCCTGGACCTCGAGCCCGGTTCATCGGTGCTCGACGTATGTTGCGGCACCGGAGCATCGGCACTGCCGGCCGCCATGCGCGTAGGTTCCGAAGGCCAGGTTACCGGCATCGATCTGGCCGAAAGGCTGCTCGATCTTGCACGCGCGAAAGCGAGAAAACGCAATCTGAACAATGTTGAGTTCCAGGTTGGCGACATGCTTGATACGGGCTTTGCCGATGCCAGCTTCGACGCGGTAGTTTGCGTTTTCGGCATCTTTTTCGTACCCGATATTCCCTCGGCCATCCGGGAATTATGGCGGGTCTTGCGCCCCGGCGGAAAACTTGCCATCACCACATGGGGGCCGGATTTCTTCGAGCCGGGCAACTCGGTTTTCTGGAATGCCGTTCGCGATGTCAGGCCCGACCTTTACAAAGGCTTCAACCCATGGGATCGCATCGCCGAGCCTTTATCGCTCAACGAGGTGCTGATCGAAGCCGGTGTACCGAAAGCATCGATTGTGGCCGAATCCGCGGTGCATCCCGTGACATCGCCGGAAGACTGGTGGACAACGCTGCTCGGCTCGGGATATCGCGGCACAATCGATCAACTGGAACCCGAAGCGGTTGACTATGTTCGCCAGGCTAATCTGTCCTTCATGGCCGATTCGCGCACGCAAAACGTGCAAGCCAATGTGATTTATGCTGTCGCAAAAAAGCCTTAGCCTGAATACTTCACCACGAACGACCGCATGGACAGGAAATGATCCCGTCATTTCTCTGCATTCACCCCATCCATGGGGATTATGGAGGCGGTGGAATTGGGTCTGGAACAGCCTTCGTGTGCTTCGTGTCCTTCGTGGTGAAATGTTCAGATTAGCCGCTCTTGGGATGTCGGCATTAATTAAACAATCTGATAGGGTAGCCAATAATTAAAGAAGTCATTAAACTGGCCCGGATATCGCTACTGTCAATAAACACAAGCCCAAGCGTGAGTACGGCGCTGTTTAAGCATGACTTGTTTTGGAATCATGACTTTATATTTTTATACAATAAATTATTCGAGCCCTATGATAAACGCAGTAGCCAGCCTGTTCCCTGTAAAGCCACTTTGCTTAAAACCTAACAGAACATGTCGCCGCGCATGAAACCCTGGCTCAGGCGATTCGCGCTCATGCTGGCCTTGGCCGTTCTGAGCTCTTTCGGGCTGGTTGGCGCGGAATACAGGCAGCCCCTGCGCGTCGGTTCGGAAATTGGTTTTCCGCCTTACGCCGATATCGATGAGCAGGGTCGATCGACTGGCTTCGCCGTCGAACTGTTTGCCAGGGTTGCCGAGGTCATGGGCATACCCGTCACCTTCCATCCGGACCGTTGGGACGTGCTCTGGCAAAAACTGAAGAGAGGCGAGATCGATGCCCTGCCGCTGGTGGCTCGCATGCCGGAACACGACGACCAAGTGGAACTCACCCGACCGCATACGCTCGGCTATGACTCCTTTTTCGTGCGCAAAGGGCATCCGCCCATCAAATTTATCGAGCAGGCCCGCGCCCTGAGTATCATCGTGTTGCGTTCGGACACGTCTCATCATGCCCTCGCCGGCCGCGGTTTCAACCATCAGCTGGTGATCGTCGATGATCTGGCCGATGGCTTCCGGCTGCTGGCCTCGGGGCAGCATGATGCGTTACTGGCACCGATGCTGCAGGGAAGCTGGCTGGCGCGGACAATCGGCCTGTCGGAAGTCATCGAGCCCGGCCCGCTGCTCAAGGAATACCGGCGCGAGTTCTGTTTCGCCGTCCGCAAGGGCGACACCGCGCTGCGCGACCGCCTCAACCAGGGCCTGACCATCGTCAAGGCCAACGGGGAGTATGACCGCCTCTATAGAAAATGGCTCGGTATTTCCGCGCCTCCCACCTTCCCGATTAAATATGTGGCCTGGGCGGCAGGAGCCGCCGCCGTCCTTTTTTCGCTCCTGGCCTTGTGGACCTGGACATTGCGCCGACAGGTGTCGCTGCGCACCGCCGAGCTGGTCCAGGCTTATGCCGCCGTGCAGAGGGAACGGCAGCGTATGTATGACGTGCTGCAGACGCTTCCTGTCTATGTGATTCTGCTATCGCAAAATTACGAAGTGGTCTTCGCCAACCGCTTTTTCGAGCAGCGCTACGGCAAGGCCCGGGGGAAACGCTGCTACGAGTATCTGTTCAAGCGCGACACGCCATGCGAGGTCTGTGATACCTTCAGGACGCTGAAGACCAATGCTCCCGTGGAATGGCGGTGGTCCGGTCCGGACCGGCACGACTACGAGATTCATGATTTCCCCTTCAAGGATATTGACGGTACGCCGATGATCATGGAAGTCGGTATCGACATTACCGAGATAACGCGGGCCAAGCAGGCGCTGCGCGAAGCCAATGCCTCACTGGAGCAGCGCGTGGTCGAACGCACGGCCGAACTGGACGCGGCGCGGCGCGAAGCCGAGAAAGCGCACGACCTGTTGCGGGTGACCATGGACAATGCGCCGGCCCTGATGTCTTACATCGACCGGGAATGCCGGTTCCGGCGCGCCAACAGAAATTACGAGCTGTGGTTCGGCTACACTCCCGAGCAGGTATGCGGCCGTCACATGCGGGAAATCGTCGGCGAGGAGGCCTGGCAGGCTATCTCTCCTTATATCCAGCGTGTTCTGGCCGGGGAGCGAGTCGCTTTCGAACGCCTTGTCACCTTACCCAATATCGGCCCTCGCTGGGTTCATGCAACGTATTCCCCGGACTTCGATGCCGAAGGGCGGGTTCAGGGATTCGTCGTCCACGTGCTCGATATCAGCGAACGTAAACGCGCCGAGGAAGCACTGCACGAAGCCGACCGGCGCAAGGATGAGTTCCTCGCCATGCTCGCCCACGAGCTGCGCAACCCCTTGGCGCCGATCAGCAATGCCGTGCAGATCATGAAGCAATCCAGTTCCGATGAAACGCGGCTGTCCTGGTGTCGCGATGTCATTAGCCGACAAGTCGAGCAGCTAGTTCGCCTGGTGGACGATCTGATGGATGTCTCGCGTATCAGCCGCGGCAAGATCGAACTCAAGAAAGACCTTCTCGAAGTCGCTGTCATTGTGCAGCGGGCGGTCGAAACCAGCCAGCCGCTGATCGATGCCCGCCGTCATGAATTATCCGTTCGCCTGCCGTCTGAGCCTCTAATCGTCGAGGGCGACCTGGTGCGGCTGTCGCAAGTCGTATCGAACCTGCTCAACAATGCGGCAAAATATACCGACGAAGGCGGATGTATCACACTGACCGTTAACCATGAAAACGATGACATTTTCATCCGGGTCCGTGACAACGGCCGAGGCATCGATCCTTCGGTGCTGCCCAGCCTGTTTCAACTGTTCTATCAGGTGGACCGCACCATCGACCGCTCGGAAGGCGGATTGGGCATTGGCCTTTCGCTGGTCAACAGCCTGGTATCGATGCACGGCGGCGAAGTCTGGGCCGTCAGCGAAGGCCGCGGCAAGGGCAGCGAATTCGTCATCCGCCTGCCTTGCCTGTCGCCTCCCCTGCCCGTTGATTTTCCTTACCCGGCAGTCCTCCTCCCTTCTGTTGAAGCGCCCCTGCGCATGCTGGTGGTCGATGATAATCGTGATGCCGCCCAGAGTCTGTCCATACTGCTGACCAGCATGGGGCATAAGGTATTGCTGGCTTATGATGGCCATGCCGCGTTGAAAATCGCACGGACTGAACGGCCTCAAGTCGTGCTGCTCGACATCGGTCTGCCCGGCATGGATGGCTATGCCGTTGCACGAGCGATACGGCGACATCCGGCTCTGGCAACAACGCAGCTGATTGCCCTGAGCGGCTATAGCGGGCAAGAGAATCGCGAAACGGCAAAGGCAGCCGGATTCGACGCTTATCTGACCAAACCGGTCAGTTTTGCCGATCTGCAGCATGTCCTGGCCCGGCAATCATTGTTCGGCCAGGCAACCAATCGGGCCAGCCTTCACTCTTCCTGACCATTCCGGCTCCCGGGCATGCCGCCACAGGTTGGGACGGCAGCCCTCATCCGGCCTTGCGGCGGCTTCTTTTATTCCTGTGCGTGATCAAAACCTTATCGATGCGCGTTCCGTCAAGGTCCACCACTTCGAAACGCCAATCGCCATATTCAAAGCTGTCCGTCAGGTGCGGAACCCTTTCCAGGCGGTACAGAATGAAGCCACCGGTCGTATTGTAGGCCTTATCTGCCTCGCCGGGAAAATCGGTGTCTATATCAAGCACCGACTTCAATCTTGCTATCGACACCCCGCCATCAATAAGCCACGAACCGTCTTCGCGCTGGACCACATCGGGATCGAGTTCGGATTCCGCCGTCGGGAAATCGCCGACGATAGCGGTAAAAACGTCGGTGAGCGTGACTAGACCCTCCAACTCGCCGTATTCGTCGACGATCAGGGCAATATCGTCATGCTCTTTCCGGAATAGCTCCAGCAGATGAGTGAGCGTGATGGAATCGGGCATATAAAGCGGCGGACGCATTGTTTTCTCGATATTGAACCGGCCTTCCATCATCGATTTCAACAGATCGCCGCGATGCAGAATCCCGAGTACATTTTCCAGGCCGTCCCGGCAAACCACCAGACGCTCATACTGGCAATCAGCAATTTTCAGCTTGACTTCATCTTCCGGAGCCGCCAGGTCAATAGCGAAAACCTCCTTGCGCGGCGTCATAATGGCGCCGACACGCTGTTCATCCAATCTCAGCACATTGGAAACCAATTTACTCTCGCTGGCATGGAAAACACCGGTTTCGGAACCCATTTCCATCAATAACCTGATTTCCTCGTTGGTGACCGAAGCCGGCCGGGGACGGTGAGCGCCGATGAGGCGGAGCAGCAAGTTCCCTGAAACCGACAGCAGCCAGACCAATGGGCTGGCAATTCTGGATAAAAAACTCATCGGGCGGGCAATCACAACGGCAATGCCTTCCGAGTACAGCAAAGCCAGACGCTTAGGGACGAGTTCGCCGACCACCACGGAAAAATATGTGATTAAAACCACCGTCAAGGTCAGGGCGACGCCTCTGGCATGCGGTTCGAAAGCCGGAATTTTGACCAGCTGCTCATAGATGGGCACCGCCAGTGTTTCTTCGCCCAGCGCACCGGTCAGAATGCCGACGGAGGTGATGCCAATTTGGATAGTCGACAGAAAACGGGACGGTTCTTCGTGCAGTTTTAGCGCCGTATTGGCACCTGAACGCCGCTCGGCCGCCAGCTTCTGCAGGCGCGCTTTTCGGGAAGAAACAACCGACATTTCCGACATTGAGAAAATGCCATTGATAACAATTAAGATAAGGATAAGACCGATGTCCATTGTATGAGCCGCCTCTTACCGTTACCGGCGCGACTGAGGAGATAAGTGAGCCAGGATGATACCATACCCTGAACCTGATTACGGAACCGCCAGGCAAACAGCCTTTCGAATCCAACAACAGCCAATTCCTAAAGGTAATCCCATGAAAGCGATGGTATTGAAACAGCTCTGCGATTTAAAAGAACACCAGACGCCGCTTGAATTGATGGAGGTTCCGATCCCCGTTCCGGGAGACAAGGAAATCCTGCTCAAGGTTTCCGCATGCGGTGTTTGCCACACCGAACTCGATGAAATCGAGGGCAGAACCCCGCCGCCGTACTTGCCGGTTATCCCCGGGCACCAGGTCGTGGGCCGTGTTCACACAGTCGGAAGCAGCGTACAGCAGCTCAAACCGGGCGACCGGGTTGGCATCGCCTGGATTTTTTCCGCTTGCGGGACATGCAAGTTCTGCCGGTCCGGTCATGAGAATCTATGCCCTGATTTCGAGGCCACCGGCCGCGATACCAATGGCGGCTATGCTGAGTACATGACGGTGAGCGAGGATTTCGCTTACCGAATACCTAACGCTTTTTCCGATCTGCAGGCCGCTCCGTTATTATGCGCCGGCGCCATCGGTTACCGGTCTCTGCGGCTGACCGGGCTTGAGGATGGACAGCGTTTGGGTTTGACGGGATTTGGCGCATCGGGCCATCTGGTTCTGAAAATGGCCCGGTTCCGCTATCCTAACACCGACGTGTTCGTGTTTGCCAGAAGCGCCGAAGAGCGCGCGTTCGCCCTGGAACTGGGCGCCGTCTGGGCCGGCGAGACAAGCGAACGGGCGCCTTGTAAACTGGACAGCATCATAGACACAACACCGGCCTGGCTGCCCGTCGTGGAAGCCCTGGCGAACCTCGATGCGGGCGGCCGGCTTGTAATCAACGCGATCCGCAAGGAAGGCGACAAGCAGAGCCTGCTGCAACTGGATTATCCGCAACATCTCTGGCAGGAAAAGGAAATCAAGAGCGTCGCCAACATTACCCGGGGCGATGTCCTGGAATTTCTGGACCTGGCCGCTGAAATGAACTTGGCTCCGGAAGTTCAGATATTCGCGCTGGAACAGGCCAACGAGGCTCTGGTCGAACTGAAAATGGGCAGAATCCGCGGCGCCAAGGTGCTGAAAGTCGATTGAAGGCCAAAAGCAGGCGCCTCTAGGCGACACGAATGACCGGATGGACAGGAAATGACCCTGGCAGTCCTCTGCGGCAACATGCGCCCTCCGGCTCCCCGGACCGGAGAAAGAAAACGTTGATAATTCTAATAATAAGGTACACAAACATGCCAAGCATCGACAACAGCACGACAACAGCCCATTACACCTGCCCCATGCATCCCGAAATTCAGTCCCTCCGGCCAGGAAACTGCCCAAAGTGCGGCATGGCGCTTGAGCCGGTCGAAACGCCCCGGCCCGTATCGCATACCGAATGGGTCTGCCCGATGCATCCGGAAATCGTCCGTGACGTACCGGGCAATTGCCCTATCTGCGGCATGGCGCTTGAGCCCAGGACAGTCGATGCCGGGCAAGCCGAACAGAACCCCGAACTGACGGACATGAGCCGCCGGTTCTGGTTTGCCGCCGCGTTGACCGTGCCGCTGGTCATCGTTGCCATGGGCGACATGCTGCCCGGGCGGCCTGTTTCACAACTTTTCTCGATGCGGACCCGCACGCTCATTGAGCTGGTATTGGCGACCCCGGTCTGCCTGTGGTCGGCCTGGCCGTTTTACGTTCGCGCCGTGCAATCGGTAAAAAACCGCAGCCTCAACATGTTCACGCTGATCGGGCTGGGCGTCAGCGTAGCCTATGTCTACAGCGTGATCGCGGCCCTGTTCCCGGACATTTTTCCCGCTTCGTTCCGCGAGCACGGCGAGGTTGGCGTCTACTTCGAGGCCGCCGCCGTGATCGTGACCCTGATCCTGCTCGGTCAGGTCATCGAACTGCGCGCCCGCAGCCAAACCAGCCAGGCCATCAAAAAATTGCTGGGCATGCAGGCGACAACGGCGCGCCGTCTGGCCGACGACGGCACCGAGGCGGATGTACCGCTGGATGCGGTGCAGGCCGGCGACCGGCTGCGCGTGCGGCCGGGCGAGAAAATACCGGTGGACGGCGTGGTGCTGGAAGGCGCCAGTTCGGTGGATGAATCGATGGTCACGGGCGAGCCGATCCCGGCCGAAAAGCACGAAGGCGACCGCGTCATCGGCTCGACCATCAACAACACCGGCGGCCTGGTCATGCGCGCCGAAAAAGTCGGCGCGGAAACGCTGCTGTCGCGCATCGTGGCGATGGTGGCCGAGGCGCAGCGCACCCGCGCGCCGATTCAGAAGCTGGCCGACATCATCGCCGGCTATTTCGTACCCGTCGTGGTCGTTATCGCGATCATCACGTTTATCGTTTGGTCTGTTGCCGGACCCGAGCCGCGCATGGCCTACGCGCTCATCAACGCCATCGCCGTGCTGATCATTGCCTGTCCGTGCGCCCTCGGCCTGGCGACGCCCATGTCCATCATGGTGGCGACGGGCAAAGGCGCCGGCGCCGGCATTCTGTTCAAAAACGCCGAAGCCATCGAGCTGATGCGTAAAATCGACACGCTGGTCGTGGACAAGACCGGGACGCTGACCGAGGGCAAGCCGAAACTCGTCAGTGTCACGACTGCCGATAACATTGGAGAAAACGACCTTTTGCGTTTCGCCGCGAGCATCGAACGCGGCAGCGAGCATCCGCTGGCGGAAGCCATCGTCAAGGGGGCCGAGGACCGCGGTATCGACCTGACCCGCGTCGAGGATTTTGCCTCCGTTACCGGCCAGGGCGTCAAAGGCCGCGTCGATGGCCATGACATCGCGCTCGGCAACCGCGCACTGATGGCCAGCCTGGACATCGAGCCGGGCGATCTTGCAGCCCGCGCCGAGGAACTGCGCGGCGACGGCCAGACCGTCATGTTCGTCTCGGCCGACGGCAGGCCGGCGGGACTCCTCGGCGTGGCCGATCCGATCAAAGACAGCACGCCCGACGCCATCCGGGCGTTGCATCACGAGCACATCCGCATCGTGATGCTCACGGGCGACAGCCGTACCACAGCCCAGGCCGTCGCCGACAAGCTCGGTATCGACGAGATCATGGCCGAAGTCCTGCCCGATCAGAAGGCCGATATGGTCAAGCGTCTGCAGGCCGAAGGCCGTATCGTGGCCATGGCCGGCGACGGCATCAACGATGCGCCGGCGCTGGCTCGGGCGCATGTCGGCATCGCCATGGGCACAGGCACGGACGTGGCCATGGAAAGCGCCGGTGTCACGCTCGTGAAAGGCGATCTGCGTGGGATTGCCCGTGCCCGACGGCTGAGCCGGCAGACGATGGCTAACATCAAACAAAATCTGTTCTTCGCCTTCGTTTACAATTTTGCCGGCATTCCTATCGCCGCCGGGGTTCTGTTTCCGTTCTTCGGCCTGCTGCTCAGCCCGATGATTACCGCTGCCGCCATGAGCTTGAGCTCCGTATCAGTAATCGGCAATGCCCTCAGGTTGCGCGGCGCGAAATTGTAGCAAGCGCTGTTCAAGCCATTTCCGCCATTATGCAGCCGACCGCTCATGCTCACGCGCCTAAAAAACGGCGTTCTCTGCAATGCTTTATTTTTTATTGAAAAACCGGTCCTAATCTCCTATGCTCAGCGGTAAGGTTTTTAATTGTTATTCAAAATCTTGCTGGAATTACTCCTAAATAACTCAAACAACAAAGGGGACTGTATGAAGATCGGTATACCCAAAGAGATTCATGAGGGTGAAAAACGTGTAGCTACAACGCCAGAAGCGGCGGAAAAAATCATTAAAATGGGCTTTGAAGTCAGCCTGGAAAGCGGCGCCGGCGCAGGTGCCGATATTTCGGACGAGGCCTATAAAGAAGTCGGCGTCACAATCGTTAAATCGACCAAGGCGCTTTGGAAAAACGCTGACATCATCATGAAGGTCAGGCCGCCTGAACGCCATCCTGAACTGGCTATCGACGAGGTTGAACTTCTATCCCAGGGCCGTCACTTGATCAGCTTTATCTGGCCGGCGCAAAACGAAGAATTAATGCAAAAACTCGCCGCCAAGGGCGCGACCGTGCTGGCCATGGACAGCGTGCCGCGCATATCCCGGGCACAAAAACTCGATGCCCTCAGTTCCATGGCCAACATCGCCGGCTACAGGGCCGTCATTGAGGCGGCGCAGCATTTCGGCCGTTTCTTTACCGGCCAGATTACCGCCGCCGGCAAAATCCCTCCCGCCAAGGTGTTGGTGATCGGCGCCGGTGTTGCGGGCCTTGCGGCCATCGGCACGGCCAAGGGAATGGGAGCGATTGTTAGGGCCTTCGATACGCGGCCTGAGGTCAAGGAACAGATTGAAAGCATGGATGCCGAGTTTCTGATGCTGGATTTTGAAGAGGAAGGCTCCGGAACCGGCGGTTACGCCAAAACCATGTCGAAGGAATTTATTGAAGCCGAAATGGCGCTGTTCGCGCGCCAGGCCATGGAAGTCGACATCATCATCACCACGGCCCTGATTCCGGGCAAGCCCGCGCCCGAATTGATTACCCAGGGCATGGTCAAGTCGATGAAGCCGGGCAGCGTCATCGTCGATCTGGCCGCCGAACAAGGCGGCAACTGCGCCCTGACCGAGAAGGACAAAGTGGTTGTCAAACACGACGTGACGATTATCGGTTATACCAATCTGCCCAGCCGTCTGGCCAACCAGTCCAGCCAGCTTTACGCGACCAACCTCAGGCATTTATTGACGGAGCTCTGCCCCGAAAAGAACGGGGTACTCAACGTCAACATGGACGATGAGGTGATACGCGGCACGACGGTCGTCAAGGAAGGCAAGATCACTTGGCCGCCGCCACCGCCCAAATTATCGGTTGCCCCTCCCCCGCAAACAGACGCCCCCGCCTATCCCTCCGTTCTGGCACAAGAAAAAAAATCCGTAATTCCCGATTCCATCAAACAACTGATGCCGTTAATTGTCGGCGGGCTTGCCCTGTTCGGTATCGGCTCTGTCGCGCCGACCTCTTTCATGTCGCATTTTACCGTCTTTGTGCTGGCCTGCTTCATCGGTTATCAGGTGATCTGGAATGTAACGCCGTCGCTGCATACGCCGCTGATGAGCGTGACCAACGCCATCAGCGGCATCATCGTGATCGGCGCGCTGGTCCAGATTTCAGCACCGGGCGCCATCGGCAGTATTCTGGCCGGTCTGGCGATACTCATTGCGTCCATCAATATTGCCGGCGGCTTTTTAGTTACGCGCCGCATGCTTGAAATGTTCAGGAAATAAGGAGGGATATGATGTCTCAAAGCTTAGTCACGATGTCTTACATCGCCGCCACGATTCTGTTCATTTTAAGCCTGAGCGGCTTAAGCCATCAGGAAACCGCCCGCCGCGGCAATTATTACGGCATGGCCGGCATGGCCATCGCCATCATCGCCACCGCGTTAAGCGATGCGGTTAATGCTTATGTCATTTTAATTCTGGCCTTGCTGGTCGGCGGCGCTATCGGCGCCAAGGCGGCCTTAAAGGTTGAGATGACGCAAATGCCCGAACTGGTCGCCATCATGCACAGCCTGGTTGGTCTGGCTGCGGTTCTGGTCGGTTACGCCAATTTCATGGATACCGGCGCCAGTCTTTCGGGTGTCGAGAAAACGATTCATGAAACGGAAATTTATATCGGCGTTTTAATTGGCGCCGTCACGTTCTCGGGCTCGGTAATCGCCTTCGGCAAGCTCAGCGGCAAAATCAATGGCAAGCCGGTTCTGATTCCGTTACGTCACTGGCTGAATCTGGCCTTGCTGATTTTCGTTATCGGCTTGGGCCAGGTGTTTCTCGAACAGGCCGAAAGCGGCGGCGGTTTTTGGCCGCTGTTGATCATGACATTCATCGCGCTGGCTTTCGGCGTGCATATGGTCATGGCCATCGGCGGGGCTGACATGCCGGTGGTCGTGTCGATGCTGAACAGCTATTCGGGTTGGGCCGCCGCGGCCACCGGTTTTATGCTCAGCAACGATTTGCTGATCGTGACCGGCGCCCTGGTCGGCAGTAGCGGCGCCATTCTCAGCTACATCATGTGCCGCGCCATGAACCGCAATTTCATCAGCGTCATCGCCGGCGGTTTCGGTACCGGCTCAAGTGGCGAGGCGGCTGCCGTCGAAGGCGACGTCTACCCTATCGAAGCCGAGGAAACAGCGCAGATGCTGCTGGCGGCTAAAAATATCATGATCATTCCCGGCTATGGCATGGCTGTGGCGCAAGCCCAGCATACGGTCAATGAAATCACCAAGCTGCTCCGGGACAAAGGCAAGAAGGTCCGCTTCGGCATCCATCCGGTGGCGGGGCGCATGCCCGGACACATGAACGTATTGCTGGCGGAAGCCAAAGTACCCTACGATATCGTTTATGAAATGGATGAAATCAACGAGGATTTTCCCAATGTCGACGTTACGATCGTGATCGGCGCCAACGATATCGTCAACCCGTCCGCGCTCGATGATCCCAACAGCCCAATCGCCGGTATGCCGGTACTGGAATGCTGGAAAGGCGGCACCACGATTGCGCTGAAACGCAGCATGGCCTCGGGCTATGCCGGCGTCGGCAATCCGTTGTTCGTACTGGAAAACACGCGCATGCTGTTCGGCGATGCCAATGAGACGATGCAGGCGGTGTTGAAGGCATTGCAGCATTGATTGAGTAAGGTTCAAGGAATGCCTGTTACGCCTTGAACCTTATTTTTTAATATAAGGAGCCTACTAATGAAAAAAAATCAGAACGACAGTATAAAAATCACTCTGTTAATAGTAGCGGCAGCCTTGCTATCCGGCTGCGGCGATGATCGGAAAGAGGCGACCAAAGAAACCGAACAGACTATTCCCGAAAGCGTGCCGACAAAGCCGGCTCCGCCGGTTGAGAACGATGCGCCAAAGACGCCGGAGCAGCGTATAGAGGCGCCGGAAAGCGAACCCGAGCCGGCAGGGGTTGATAAAATACCCGAACCTCCTGAAGGTAAAGCCGCTGAACCAGCCGAAGCTTTGTTGCCTCCACCCGATACCGAAACCGAAATTGAGACCGAAACCTCATCGGCCGTTGCTACCGATCAAAAAGCGGCAAGCGATGCCACGGAAATCGTTAAACCCACGCCT
This sequence comes from Methylobacter sp. BBA5.1, assembly GCF_000746145.1. NCBI lineage: Bacteria > Pseudomonadati > Pseudomonadota > Gammaproteobacteria > Methylococcales > Methylococcaceae > Methylobacter > Methylobacter sp. BBA5.1. The sequence continues at coordinate 125,805 of NZ_JQKS01000013.1, read as the reverse complement.
GCGGAAGTGCGCAAGATCCAGCAGGGATTGCTCGATGCAGGCTTTAACCCGGGGCCGGTCGATGGCTTAATCGGCCCGAAAACCATGACCGCCCTGGAAAGCTTTCAAAAGCAAAAGGGTCTGGCTGCCGGTCATATTACCAAAGAAACGCTACAGGCATTAGGCATTACCCGATAAAAGCAGGCGCCAGGTTGACTTGCCAGTAATGGCAGCCTTAATTTCCTGATTGCCGAGCTCCATTGTCAGTTTTACACATCTGCGTGGGGTCAGGACTTGCGCATACAGTATGCATGCGCAAGTCCTGACCTCGATATCTTCCTGAGACAAAAATAGCCGGGGGGCAAGCTCATTCCAACCCGCGCTATTTCTTCTTGCGTGGATCATCGCCAGGATTTGTATACATGATATCCCATGGTCCAGTGGCGATTAGCTCGACGATCGTTTCCTCATCGGTTGTCCAGACATAATGGGGGTGACCTGCGGGTAATACGAAACTTGAACCTGCTTTAAGCATCTCGCCCTTCTCCATGTTGAATGTATTACCTATGCCATTTCCTAATTCGCCGCGCAGGACTGTGATTACCTCCGTAAAGGGGTGCATGTGCGGTGGTATCGGATAATTGGACGGAAATTTTAACCAAGCGATGAAAACGCCTGCTTTGGTTGGATCACCAACCAGAACTACACTTTGAGCGCCTTTAGGGAGTATCGGTTCGTCACTCCATTTAACGGTATCTGGCGTAAACGATTCCATGGTAGCAGCACGCATGCGATCGATTTTGTCTTGGGCTAATGCGGAACCTGCGAAAGAAACAATAATTACCGCTAGCAAAAAAATTCTCATCTGGTCTCTCTCTTTCTACGCAACTTGATGTCTATGGTTTAACTGAACCACCGCGTTGCGCTGAAACAATATGTTGTACAGTCCGCAAACTAAACCACACCATCAGCGCTCATGCAAACAAATCGCACCGATACTTCCCGGCGGCGCTATTTAAGCGGTTGAGCCTTTGGGTTATGCCGAACAATAAAAGCCTCAATCGCATTTTTACTAATGAGCATGGAATAAATCAGGGAATTGTAGGTGCGAACTCACTTGTGCCCTTCAGGGTATTCGCACTGTGCGGATACCCTGAAGGGCATAAATAAATCCGCACCTACACCGGAAATTCATCCGCGTATTTGAGGAAGTTATTTTATGCGCGTTCCTTAATTCTTCAGCGCAACTGAAACTGGCTCCTTTTTCAACCAGTCATCATTTTTCTTGTGGGTGCAGTCACGATCCAGGTTATCGCAACATTCAATATGCTGTTTTTTATAATTCCCGCGTCGCGCTGAACTTGATATCAGGCCAGCGCTCCTCAGTCAGTTGCAGATTGACCCGGCTGCTGGCCAGATAGACCAGATAACCGCCGCCGTCCTCAGCCAGGTTGTCGAAGGCTTTATTCCTGAATTCCTCCAGTTTGCCGGGTTTGTCGGAACTGACCCAGCGCACGGTGGAAACCGATACGGCATCGTACACGCATTCGACATTGTATTCTGCCTTCAGTCGGTAGGCGGTGACGTCAAACTGCAGCACGCCCACGGCGCCGAGAATAAGATCATTGTTTTTCAGCGGCCTGAACAGCTGCGTCGCGCCCTCTTCAGTCAACTGTACAAGGCCTTTTTGCAGCGCCTTGGCTCTGAGCGGATCTTTCAACACCACGCGGCGAAACAATTCCGGCGCGAAATACGGAATGCCACCGTATTTGAGGACTTCGCCCTGGGTAAAGGTATCTCCGACCTGAATCGTGCCGTGATTGTGCAGGCCGATGATGTCGCCCGGATACGCTTCCTCGACGCTTTTGCGCGTGTCGGCCTGAAACGTGATCGCATTGGCTACCTGAATATTCTTGCCGATGCGGACATGATTGATCTTCATGCCCTTGTCGAACTTGCCCGAGCAGACACGCAGGAAAGCCACGCGGTCACGGTGCGCCGGATCCATGTTGGCCTGCACCTTGAATACAAAGCCGCTGAATTTTTCTTCTTCGGGCGAAACGGTGCGTTGCAGGGCTTCGCGCGGCTTGGGCGACGGCGCGTATTCGGCAAACGCATCGAGCAATTCCAGAATGCCGAAATTGTTGATGGCGGAGCCGAAAAATACCGGCGTCTGCCTGCCCGCCAGATATTCATCAAGATCGAACTCGTGGCTGGCGCCTTTCACCAGATCGATTTCATCCCTTAATTCCTCAGCCTGATCTTGCAGCAATTCATCCAGTTTCGGATTATCCAGGCCCTTTATGATTTCGGCTTCGGCTATTCTGCCGCCGTGCTGGGCGCTGAACAGATGAATTTCATCCTTATACAGGTGATAAACGCCTTTGAAACGTTTGCCCATGCCGATAGGCCAGGTCATGGGCGCGCAATCGATTTTAAGGACATCCTCAACCTCGTCCATCAACTCAATCGGCTCCCGCCCTTCCCGGTCCAGTTTGTTGATAAAGGTCAGGATGGGCGTCGTGCGCAGGCGACAGACTTCCATCAGGTTGATCGTTCGTTCCTCGACACCCTTGGCGACGTCTATAACCATCAAGGCCGAGTCGACGGCCGTCAGCGTCCGATAGGTGTCTTCGGAGAAGTCTTCATGCCCGGGCGTGTCCAGCAGATTGATAATACGGTCTTTATGCTCGAACTGCATGACCGAGGTCGTGACCGAGATCCCGCGCTCCTTTTCCATTTCCATCCAGTCGGATGTGGCATGACGTGCGGCTTTTCGGCCTTTTACCGAACCTGCCAGCTGAATGGCGCCGCCGAACAGCAACAGTTTTTCGGTCAGTGTGGTTTTACCTGCGTCTGGGTGGGAAATGATAGCGAACGTGCGCCGACGCCGCAGTTCTGTAAGTAATTCTGACATGCCTTTGATTTATGGGAATTTGCTAAGAAAATGGCCAATTATAACTTATTATTAAAAGTGATGTATTTTCAATATAATGCATCAATCTAATGACAGGAGTTTTTATGATTTTTCTACAACGTTTTATCTTACTGTGTTGGTTTTTTTCTTTGACAGCCTGCTCAAGCATGTATTACAGCGGCCTGGAAAAAATAGGCATCCCTAAACGCGAGGTCATGGTCCATCGGGTTGAAAAAGCGCGCGATACACAGGAAGAAACCAAGGAACAATTCAAGTCGGCGCTGGAACAGTTCACCGCCCTGACCAATTTTAAAGGCGGAAACCTTGAGGCAACCTATAACAAGCTGAACAGCGAATACGAGGACAGCGTCAGCAAAGCCGAGGAAGTCAGTAAGCGTATCAGCGACATCGAGGATGTCTCCGGCGCATTATTCCGCGAATGGGAAGAGGAATTGAATCAATACAGCAATCCATCACTAAAACGCAGCAGCCAGCAAAAATTAACGGCTACAAAAGCGCACTATAACCAGCTTATCGCCGCCATGCGCCGCGCCGAGTCCAAAATAGCGCCGGTACTCAGCGTGTTTAGGGATCAGGTTTTATATTTGAAGCACAACCTGAACGCTCAGGCGATAGCTTCCTTGAAAGACCAACTGGGCCTGGTGCAATCCGACGTGTCAGCTTTGGTTGCGGCCATGGAGCAATCGATTCACGAAGCCAATGCTTTTATACAAACCATGGAAAAACAGTAACACCGGTTTGCGGACGGTTAAAAATCAATCAAATTGTTGCCATACGGGCACAAATCGCACGCCCCTGATTGAAATCGGAAGGCGTGCGATTTGCCACAGATTCAGCCTCAGATCACCCAAGCCACTTATTAGCTACTTGTTATAGTCAAAACTTCCGGCCGGCCGCGCAAAAGTATATTTCGCCGGATTGACTACCAGGGTCTCCGCCATCAATCCAATTGCCTCATGCGGTGCCGGAATGGTCGCCAGTGCGGTAATCGGCAATAAGCCGACAAATGCCGCGGTTCCGACCACCATGCCGACAAAGGATAGCGGCCTGACCACGGCGACATCGGCCAGCACGTCATAACCGTCTATTGCCTGGGGTTCGGCGGAAAGCATACTGGAAAACAATAGTGCGGCGGCCAAGAACAGCGCTTGAGCATGTTTCATAACTGTACAATCTCGTCTTTAGAAAACAGAACGGCTAAGCCTAGTCAAACTTTAACAACTCAACCAATGAATTGATATTATTCATGTGCTGGCAGCGAGCCTGAAACATTTCCGGCACAGCCGCTGTGACAAAGGCGGGCAAACAACCTTATACTGCGATATTTTGCGCAGCACAGGGTATCATTTTTTATTCTGCGTGCGCCAGAAATTGACTATTTCATCCACATCCAGGTCGGTTGGCCCTTCCCGCCAACTGGTAAAATAATCGACGTCGTTACTCTTCGGTTCCGGATTGGGTCGGTAAATCTGCACGCGCGTCGGTAACGGCGCCGCCTCGCCCAGCACCAGCGCCTCCCCTCTGCCCAGGGAACTCAGAATATCGGTCAAGTCGCCTTCGGCTTCAGGAACGAGCCCGCGAATGTATGCCTGGTCATCCGGGTTGGTGGTACGTAGGCAAATGTAGGAACTGCACTGCGACAGCATGGTTTCCGATAATTCGGTAGGCCGCTGGCTGACGACACCGATCGATACGCCGTATTTACGCCCTTCCTTGGCGATGCGCTCCATCATCTTTTTAGTACCTTCGAACGCGCCGTTCTTTTCCCTGGGAATGTAGGCATGCGCTTCTTCGCAAATCAGGGTAATGGGAAAATCACGCCGGCGCGGATTCCAGTAATTGAACTCGTAGGCCAGACGGCCTACCTGCGCGGAAACGGCGGGCCTGACGTCTGTCGGCACGGAACTTAAATCGACGACGGTAATGTTGGCTTTCTTATCGCCGAGCCCGACAAACTGCCGCAGCAGATCGGACATGCTTTCGGAAGTGTTGCGTATTTTCGGCTTCAGCAGGAAATCATAGCGGACGTCATTGAACCGGCTTTGCATTCTGATCAAAAATTCGTCGAACTGGCCGAATAAGGCCCCCTGCACCTTGCCGAAGTCTTTTCGTTCTTCGTTGGCTGCCTTGAATTGCATGTACATCTCGGCCAGTGAGAAATAAATCGGCGTATCGATTGAAACCGTTGGCAAACCGATTCTTTTGGCCTCCTTACGCTTGAGCTGTTGCAACACTTCGCGCAGAAAAGACATTTGCAACGTGGCGCCCTTGTCGTCCCGGTCTATGAATAAATCGACCAGTTCAGCATAGGTCATCATCCAGTACGGCATTTCCATTTCCATGGCATCAACATAATTGACCAGCTCGTCCGGAAATGCCGATTGAATCGTGCCATCGTCATCCTTCCAGCAATACTCGCCGTGCAGGTCCAGCATGATGATATGGCTTTTGGGCATAGCTCTGATCGTATTCTGAATCAGGCTGGTGACGGTCCATGACTTACCGGAACCCGACTGTCCGACGATGGCGAAATGGCGGCCGAAAAGTGCGCGCGGATCGAGGCTTAGGTGATAATCCTTGTGCGAAGCGAGCTGGCCGATAAAGAATTTGTAATCGCGGAATTTCGAGAAAATGGCGTTGATTTCGTTCAAGCCAACGGCATAGACCTTGGCGCCCGGCGTCGGGTAATGGCGCACGCCGCGGATAAATGTGCCATCACTCTGAATCTCTCCAACCGGAATCAGGGAAATGAACCGGTCCGACCTGCGCCGGTCGTCGCTGTCGAAACGGTCTTTTTCCCACATCTTGAAGACCAGCGCCAGAACGCCGATATTAGCCTGCCGGATAACGACATAAGATCCGATGTTGCCGGCCAGTATTTCTTCGTCGCCTACCTTGATGATCGGCGTATCGATTGAATGCTCTTCGGTTATCCTGGCATCCATGCCGTCGCCGCGGACTTCGGATAAATAGCCGATCAGGATATCGGATTGTTGCTCGGACATTGTCATACTCATTTATAAAATAAATATAACAAGCTTAGTCCAGTTTCCGAAAGGCACAAGAGACAAGGTATCAGGCAGCAAACCCTGTGGCCGGAAAATTCCAGGAACTATAATCACTAGTGCTTCGGAATTACCCTCCAAAGTCAGCCAATAGATCAATAAACCGCAAAGAAAAGATCAAAAATGAAAATCTCCGTGTTCTCTGTGGACTTCGCGATTCATTGATCTTTTAATTGGCACCAGTAAGGGTTAGCTTTTTTCATCAATCCACTCATAAAGCTCCGTCAGAGCCGGGTCGCATTTGCAGCAACTGGTGCCGCAGGACGATTCCAGCGGCATTTTTCGTACTTTGCCCTTGCTGATCCATTTACTCAGCATACCGCGCAACGCGTCGGCATCCGTACCGAAATGGTTGACCAGATCGATCAGGGCTACCCGGTGCTGTTGCTGTAAATAGCTTCTCAAATCAGACAGTATCACTATAAGGCTCCCCCGTTATTTTTGTGCCGCTGTTTTTACCGACCAACCACAGGCCGAGCAGCACAGCCAGAAAGGCCAGTATCAACCCTGTCATCCAACCCAAGGAATATTCAGGATGCAGACGGTAAGTCATGGCCTGATAAAAAACGGTGGCCGTCATATAAGCCATGCCCGTGGTCCAGAATACGACAAACAGGGTCCAGCCCAGATTCGTTTCCCGGTAGATGGCGGCCGTCGCTGCCACGCAGGGCGCATATAACAAAATAAACAATAAATAGGCAAAGGCACCGACTTGGCCGTCAAAACTGTTTTGCATGGCTGCAAAAGTGCCGGTATTGACTTCCTGCTCGTTGGCGGCGGAATCGAGGTCGTTGACCGGACCGATATTTAATCCCAGCGGGTCCAGCAGATTATCGGCCACTGCCCGCAGGTTTTCAGGCACAGTCAGACAGGCTTTGATCAAGGCCTCTTTCAGGTCAAATGCTTCCGTATCGAAAGCGGCCGATTCTGTCTCGCCCAATTGGCTGTATAACGCGTCGAGAGTCCCGACCACGGCCTCTTTGGCCAATACACCGGTAAAAATACCGACTGTCGCCGGCCAGTTGTCATTATCGATGCCCATCGGCTTAAAAGCGGGCGTCAGGCTTCGCCCGATTTCGCTCAACACCGATTTATTGCTGTTTTCCTGACCAAAACTGCCATCCGTGCCCCAGGCATTCAGGAAATTCAGCACCAACACCATCGGCACGATAACCTTGCCGGCATTGAATAAGAACGATTTTAGCCGGTCCCAGGTTCGGATAAAAACTCCGCTCAGAGTCGGCATATGGTAAGTCGGCAATTCCATGATAAAGGGCGCCGACTCGCCTTTGAACAGCGTATGGCGCATGATCAGACCGGTCAGCACGGCCACGATGATGCCCAGCAGATACAGGCCGAAAACAAGGTTCTGGCCGCCGACCGGAAAGAAAGCCGCGGCAAACAAGGCGTAAACGGGCAGCCTGGCGCCGCAGGACATGAACGGATTCATCATATTAGTCAGAATTCTGTCGCGCTGATTTTCCAACGTGCGCGTCGCCATGATGGCCGGCACATTACAACCGAAACCGACAATCATCGGGACGAAGGATTTGCCCGGCAACCCGATCATGCGCATGAACCGGTCCATGACAAAAGCCGCCCTGGCCATGTAGCCCGAATCTTCCAGGGCCGACAGAAACATGAACAGAAAGCCGACGATAGGAATAAAAGTAGCGACGACCTGAATGCCGCCTCCGACACCGTTCGCCAGCATGACAATCAGCCAATCAGGCCAGTTTAGCCCTGTCAACACATGACTTAAGCCGTCGACCAGCAAAGCACCCACGGCCTGGTCAAAAAAATCAATAAAGGCACTGCCGATATTGATCGTAAACATGAACATCGCATACATGACCAGCAAAAAAACCGGAATGCCTAAAAATCTGTTCAACACGATATGATCGATTTTATCGGTCGTATGCCGGCTGATTTCATGCAGTTTGCAAACCGCGCCCTGTGTCAACCGGTTAACAAATCCATAGCGGGCATCGGCGGCGAGAATGTCGATTTCGTCATCGGTCTCATCCTCTACCCGCTGCTGCAAGGTTGAAACAGTGGAACTCACCTCGTTTCCCGCCAATTGTTTGGCCAGCGTATCCCCTTCCAATAACCGAACGGCCAGCCAGCGCCGATCACACTGGTGCTTTTTCGCTGTATCGTTCAACAATAATGACAGATCATCTATCGCCTGCTCCAAAGCGACTGGATAGGTAATTTTTAACGTGGGTACCGGCTTTGACGCTGCGGAATTGTTGATAGCCGCTTTTAAAGACTTAATGCCGCCTTTTGTTGAGGCGCTGATTGGAATGACAGGACAGCCCAGTTGTTCGGCAAGAAAATCAACATCAATTTTAATGCCCCGCTGCTTGACGACATCCATCATATTGAGCACCAAAATCATCGGCACTCGCATCTCGATCAGCTGCGATGTTAAATAAAGATTTCTTTCTATGCTTGAGGCATCAATGATATTGATGATTAAATCAGCTTCCTTGGAGGCCACATAATCGCGCGCAACTTTCTCATCCAAAGACACTTGATCGTCTGCTGCTTCCAGAGAATAGGTCCCAGGTAAATCAACCAGTTCGATAACTTTATTATCAAAGGTATATTCACCGGTCTTTTTCTCGACTGTAACGCCCGGCCAGTTGCCGACATGCTGCCTGGCGCCGGTAAGCGCATTAAAAAGTGTGGTTTTGCCGCAATTGGGATTGCCTACCACGCCTACCGTGAAATCGGCTTTCATCAATTTTTCTCTATCAGCAGGATTGCAGCTTCATCTTTGCGAAGCGTCAATGAGAATCCGCGCAGTTTGATTTCAACCGGATCGCCCATAGGGGCAAAACGAGTAATACTAAAAGCAGTACCCGGCGTCAAACCCATAGCCAGCAATCGTTTACGATAGGCTTTACCTGATGCATCAAAGCCGACTATTTTCCCTGAGTCACCTACAGCAAGATTTTTTAATCGTAACCACATAATTTAGCCTTGGGTATTAAGAGTTGGTGAAATATACGGATGGAACGGACTCTAATCAATAATCGTTCTCATTAAGAATGACTATATCACAATAATCTGACACACTCAAAAACTCGTATCCCATTGGTCTGATTTTGATCATTTTCCACGAACTTGAGCGAACGACCGGCCAGATAATAAAAAACAAGAAAATAGTGAGGACTGATGCTGAAACCGCAGAGAGATGCTCATGTTTCTGTTTTAGCGGTTTTGGAAGCTTAATTGATACTATGCTTGAGGGGGATTCAATTTTGCGTTTACGAGGTAAAAAACCGGAAGAAGAATTATCGGCACCTCTACCGCAAATATCAATTGTAAAGACCCAGAGAAAGGATGTGAAATTTAGATTAGTTTGAAGTAACTGAGAATCAGGCAAAAAAGGGATCAACGCAATGACCAAGCACCTAAAAAATAATGATCACTCATGCTTCATTACAAATTCATAGGACTGTGGTTCTTGCGTTGATGATTATTCAATCAATTATTTTGCATTTTCCGCGCGATTCATCGACTCTATCGCGAAGCTCTTTGCCCGGCTTGAAATGGGGTACATATTTTTTTGCCAATGCCACAGAATCGCCGGTCTTGGGGTTACGCCCCATGCGTGGCGGACGTTCATGCAGAGAAAAGCTGCCAAAGCCTCTAATCTCAATGCGTTCGCCGGAAGATAATGCTTGATTCATTTTCTCAATGATGCACTTTACAGCCAGTTCCACGTCTTTTTGTGCAAGATGTGGTTGTTGTCTGGCAAGCGCTTCAATCAATTCGGATTTTGTCACATTCTATCCCGTGCAAATGAATAAAATCAGAGGGGTATGCATGTCATGCATACCCCGTATGGTTTTTATTTTTCCATTTGTTTAAAGATATCACCCAAGGTAGGTGTACTAGCTTGTTGCTGGGTGTAATCTTTAATAGCGTGAGACTCTTCTTCCTGATCTTTGGCTTTAATAGATAAGGAAATGGTTTTGCTTTTCTTATCCACACCGATGAACTTGGCTTCCACTGTATCGCCTTCTTTCAATAAGGTGCGTGCATCTTCAACGCGGTCACGTTGAATCTCGGAAGCGCGTATATAGCCTTCGACATGATCAGCCAATGTAACGACGGCACCTTTGGCATCGACTTCTTTGATGGTTCCGGTTACCAGGCTGCCTTTCTCATGAGTAGCCAGGAAGTTTTGGAACGGATCCTGTTCCAGTTGCTTGATGCCCAACGAAATACGCTCGCGCTCGGAATCAACCGCTAAAATGACGGTTTCCAGCTCATCGCCTTTTTTGAATTCACGAACCGCGGCTTCGCCGTCATCAGCCCAGGAGATATCGGACATATGCACCAGACCGTCAATGCCGCCTTCCAGGCCGATGAAGATACCGAAATCGGTAATCGATTTGATTTTGCCTGTAATCTTGTCGCCTTTGTTATGAGTCGCGGCAAATTCATCCCATGGGTTGGTTTTGCATTGTTTCATGCCCAAAGAGATACGACGACGTTCTTCGTCGATTTCCAGTACCATGACTTCAACTTCGTCGCCCAACTGTACGATCTTGGATGGGTTAACGTTTTTGTTGGTCCAATCCATTTCAGACACGTGAACCAGACCTTCCACGCCTTCTTCGATTTCAACGAAGCAGCCGTAATCGGTCAGGTTGTTCACTTTACCGAATACGCGCGTACCGGCTGGGTAACGGCGGTTGATGTTTTGCCACGGATCTTCACCCATTTGCTTCATGCCTAATGAAACACGATTCTTGTCCTTGTCGTATTTCAGCACCTTAACCTGGATTTCCTGACCGATTTCGACACACTCGGAAGGATGACGCACACGACGCCATGCCATATCGGTAATGTGTAACAGGCCGTCAATACCGCCCAGGTCGATAAATGCGCCGTAATCAGTGAGGTTTTTAACCACACCGGTAACGATTGCGCCTTCTTCGAGGGTTTTCAGCAATTCTTCTCTTTCAGCGCTGTATTCTTTTTCTACAACCGCACGACGTGACAGAACGACGTTATTACGTTTCTGGTCGATTTTGATAACCTTGAATTCCAGATCCCGGTTTTCCAGGAAAGTCGTATCTCTGATTGGACGCACGTCAACCAGTGAACCCGGCAGGAACGCACGCAATGCGCCAACGGCAACAGTGAAACCACCGCGTACCTTACCGGTAATACGGCCGGTAATCGTGGCTTCTTTTTCAAACGCCTCTTCCAGTTCAGACCAGGCTTTGTTTTTCTTTGCTTTATCTCGGGAAAGAAGTGTAGCGCCTAAACCATCTTCAAATAAATCAAGGGCAACTTCAATTTCGTCGCCGACTTTAACTTCCAGTTCGCCATCATTGTTCAAAAACTGCCATTTTGGAATGACACCTTCCGATTTGGAATGAGTACTGACAATGATCATATCGTTTTCGATATCGACTACTGTACCCATTAACATGGCGCCCGGGCGCATTTCTGTCTTGGTTAGACTTTCTTCAAATAATTCCGCAAAGCTTTCGCTCATTTTCAATTTTCCCAAGCCTGTCAAAATTCAAACAAGCCTTCTCGTTGTCAAAGTTAAAAAATACCACATCTAATGCATGCAGCTGTAAAAAAAGATCCTTAATGGATCAAATTTAGTATCTCGTCAATGACCGAATCAATCGTCATATCGGAGGAATCAATATAGAGCGCATCGCTGGCCATGGCCAATGGAGCCGTTTTTCGCTCCATATCACGACGATCCCGCTCTTCTATCTCACTCGTTAAGCGAGAAAGGTTAGCATCAATCCCTTTTTCCATCAACTGTTTATATCGTCTTTGCGCTCTTTCGGCGGCGCTCGCGGTTAAAAACACCTTTATTTCGGCATCAGGGAAAACTACCGTTCCCATATCGCGGCCATCAGCGACCAGCCCCGGCATCCTCCTGAAATCCCTTTGTTTTTCCAACAGCACGCGCCGCACTTCCGGCAATGCGGCAATCATTGAAGCCGCATTGCCCGTACTTTCAAGGCCCAGTTGAGGGGTAATATCCTCGCCATTGAGCTTGACGACCAGCTCATCATCACACTCAAACTCTAACGCCATTGATTGCGCTATTTTTACAATTTCAGGCTCATTAGTCAGTTCGACATGCTGTTTTAATACGGCAATGGCCAATGAACGATAGATAGAACCGCTATCGAGATAGTTCCAGCCCATTTTTTTTGCCACGGCCCGACTGACCGTGCCTTTGCCCGCCCCGCTAGGCCCATCAATCGTTAAAACCGGTATAGCCATTACCTCTCTCCGCAAACCAGATCGAGCCCCAGATGCTTGACCAGATCCTTGAATTCCGGAAAAGACGTATTCACATTCTCGCAATCATGAATGGTAATGGGGGCATCAGCACGCAACCCGGCAATTGAAAACGACATCGCGATGCGGTGGTCGCCATGAGAGATGACTTCGCCGCCGCCTATCTGTCCACCCTGAATGATCATGCCGTCCGCCGTCGGCTGCGCATCGACGCCTAAAATTTGTAAGCCATCAGCCATCACCTGAATCCGGTCCGATTCCTTGACCCGAAGTTCCTCCGCGCCTGTCAAGCGTGTTTGACCTTCCGCGCAGGCGGCTGCCACAAACAGCACCGGAAATTCGTCGATGGCCAACGGCACCAGCTCTTCCGGTATATCGATGCCTTTTAACGGACTGTAAACCACATGCAGATCGGCCACCGGCTCGCCACCGACCACGCGTTCATTGAGCACATCGATCCGGGCGCCCATCAATCTCAGGATATCGATCACGCCGGTACGCGTTGGATTTATGCCAACATGTTTTAACAATAAATCGGAACCCGGCGCAATGGATGCGCCGACCAGGAAAAACGCCGCCGATGAAATATCGCTGGGCACATCGATATCAGTCCCTTTCAAACACCCTTCGGCATTAATGCTGACCTTGCTGCCCTGCTTTCTTACCGGGTAAGAAAAGCCGGTCAGCATGCGCTCGGTATGATCGCGCGTCGGAGCGGGCTCGGTTACAGTGGTTTCACCCTGCGCATACATGCCGGCCAGCAGCAGACACGATTTGACCTGGGCGCTGGCCATCGGCATGACGTAATCGATACCGGTCAATTGCCCCGCCTTTCCGGTAATATGCAAAGGCGCCGTGCCATTCTCCGTCGTTTTTATATCAGCACCCATCGATGCTAACGGCTCGGTGACTCTTTTCATGGGTCTGCCTGACAGCGATTTATCGCCCGTCAGGATCGAATTGAACGCCTGCCCTGCCAGCAGACCGCTCAGCAGACGCATGGATGTGCCCGAGTTGCCTAAGTAAAGTTCTTTTGCGGGTGCTTTCAGGCCGTGTTTGCCGACGCCGTGAATCGTCAGCTCGCCGTTGACCGGCCCCTCAATCTGTACGCCCATGTCGCGAAAAGCCTGCAGCGTTGCCAAGGCATCTTCCGCTTCGAGAAAGCCCTTGACGTGCGTTACGCCCTCTGCCAACGCCCCCAGCATAATCGAGCGATGCGATATGGATTTGTCGCCCGGCACGCGTGCTTCGCCCTGTAATCGGCCACCCGGCTGAACCTTAAATGTTATTGTTTTCGACATTGTTACCTTCAAACTGATCAAGAAAGCGTTGCCGCGCATTTCGGGCATACGTAAAAGTTTCAAAAAGCTGCCGACTGTCATCGTTTGCCAGCATTTGTTCTATTTTATCCAGCTCATTCTTCAATTGTTGAATTAACGGGATGATTTGATTTTTATTAGCCGTGCAAATGTCCAGCCACATAGTCGGATCACTGGACGCAATACGCGTAAAATCCCTGAAGCCGCCGGCGGCATATTTGAAAATCTCGCTTTGTTCATCCTTGCGCCCGAGCATGTCCACCAACGAGTACGCCAGAACATGGGGTAAATGACTGGTGGCCGCCAAAACCGCATCATGCCGGTTAACCTCCATGATGGATACGGCAGAGCCCAAGCCTTCCCAGAAATGCTGGATTTTCTGCAACGCGTCCAGCCGGGTATTTTCAACCGGTGTGATAATCAGGCGCTTGTTCAGAAACAGATCGTCCACGGCGGCTTCCACGCCGCTTTGTTCCGCCCCGGCAATTGGATGCGCCGGCACCAGATTATCCGGTACGTTGCCAAATACCTGCCGTGCCGCGGCAATGACGCTACCTTTCGTACTGCCCACATCGGTATAAATGGCTTTTTCCGTCCAGAAAGGCTTCAGCAAAGATAATATACCGGCCATCGAACCAACCGGCGTGGCGATCACGACGCAATCGGTGTCTTTCAGCGCCGACTCGATGTCCAGATAGTAATCATCGATGACTTGCAGTCGTTTCGCCGTCCGCAGATTATTCGAATCCTGCTCGCGGCCATAGCCGACAATGTGCCGGCTCAACCCATGCAGCCTTGCGGCCCGCGCTATGGAGCCACCGATCAGCCCGACACCGATAATACAAAGCCGGTCAAACATCGCTCAATATATCGCTCAAGGCATTAAGAAAAATCCGGTTTTCCTCTTCCGTGCCTATGCTGACACGCAAATGGCTAGGCATTTCATAATTGGCCACGGGCCTGACGATGACGCCTTTTCTCAGCAAGGCCTCATAAACTGGCAATCCGGGCTGTTTCAAATCGACCGAAACGAAGTTGCCATGCGAAGGAATCCACTCCAGACCGAGTTTTCTGAAGCCGTCCGTCAACTGCTGCATGCCTCGTGCATTGCCAGTAATCGTCCGTTCTAGATGTTCAGCATCGGATAAAGCCGCTTCCGCGGCCGCCAAGGCCAGCATGTTGTTATTGAAGGGTTGCCGCACCCTATTCAATATATCGGCAAGTTCCGGGCTCGACAGACCGTAACCGACGCGCAATCCGGCCAGCCCATAAGCTTTGGAAAAAGTGCGGGTAATCAACAGATTGGGGTATTTTTTCAGCCAGCCTATCGAATCAACGGGATCCGTGCTATCGACAAATTCATAATACGCTTCATCGAGCACGCACAGACAGGTTTCAGGCAATGCCTTGATAAAACACTCCAGACTGGATTGATCGACCCATGTCCCGGTCGGATTATTGGGATTGGCGACAAAGACAAGCCGTGTTTTTTCATTAACGGCTTGCAGCATCGCGTCCAGGTCATGACCGTAATTCACGGCAGGCACAACCACGGCCTTGGCACCGACCGCCTGCGTCACGATCGGATAGACCGCGAAGGCATGCTGGGAAAACACCACTTCATGTTCCGTCGTCAGAAAAGCGCGCGCAACCAGCTCCAGAATCTCATTGGAACCATTGCCCAGCGTAATCTGGCCGGTCTCGACCCCGTACTTACGAGCCAGCGCCTGTTTCAAATTAAAGCCGTTACCGTCCGGGTACAGCGCCAATTGCGACAAAGTAGCCTGAATGGCGGCCAGCGCTTTTTTTCCGGGCCCCAACGGGTTTTCATTGGAAGCCAGCTTGATAATCCGGGTCAGCCCCATCTCCCGTTCCAGCTCTTCAATCGGTTTACCGGGAACGTAAGGAACAAGTTGCTGCACACCCGGTACGGCAAGATCGCAAATAGTATTGATATTAGTCATTTGTTATGTTTAAAGGCACGTGGTGCCATGCCATAAGGATAAAAATTTAAAGGACGGCTTTAGGATAGGAACCCAGGATATTGAGCATATGCACATTGCCTTTCAATAGTGCCAGAGCCTGAGCCACATCGTCATCCTCACAATGCCCTTCAATATCGATAAAAAAGACATAATCCCACAATCCCTGGCGCGAAGGCCGGGACTCGATATGAACCATGCCGATGCCGAATCTCGCAAAAGGCTCCAGGATCTTGTGCAATGCACCGGGTTGATTGCCCGTGGAAACGACCAGCGAGGTTTTATCGTTGCCCGTCGGGGCCGATGTTTGCTGCCCTATAATAATAAAGCGCGTCGTATTGTTGGGCTCATCTTCAATATTCTTTTCCAGGATATTGAGACCATACAGCTCGGCAGCCACCTGACCGGCAATCGCGGCCGCCTGTATCTTGTTCGACACCAGCCTTGCCGCCTCGGCATTGCTGGTGACGGCAATGCGCTGGGCCTGCGGCAAGTGGCGGTCCAGCCACTGACGGCATTGGGCCAGCGATTGCTGATGAGAAAAAATCTCGGTGATATCAGCCAGGCTTTCGACATTCCCCATCAGGTTATGATGCACCCTGATCTCAACCTCGCCGCAGATTTTCAACGGCGATGAAAGAAACCGGTCCAGGGTATGGCTGATCACGCCTTCCGTTGAGTTTTCCACCGGCACCAAACCGAACTGGCAATTACCGCTCTCGACCGAATTAAAAATCTCGTTAATCGTGGTGGAAGGCACGGTTTTAATGGCATGACCGAAATGCTTAAAAGCTGCCTGCTGGGTAAACGTGCCTTCGGGACCCAAAAAAGCCACATCCAGCGGCTTTTCCAGCGCCAGGCACGCCGACATCAGTTCTCTGAAGAAACGCACAGCGGTATCATCGGGCAACGGCCCCTGATTTAAATCCTTGATGCGCCTTAAGACCAGGGATTCGCGGTCAGGCCGATAAAAACTGCCGTTCTCGCCTTGCGCAATTTTGGTTTTAGCGACTTCCATCGCACAGGACGCACGCTGATTGATCAATTGCAGAATCTGCTGATCGATCGCATCAATCTTGTCTCTTAATTCAGAAAGTGGAGTGACTGAGGTCATTGGAGCGGCTCTCGTTAATGGGTTCTTTCAAATTCTGCCATAAAATCACATAGCGCCCGTACGCCTTCCTCGGGCATGGCATTGTAAATACTGGCACGCATGCCGCCGACCGAACGATGCCCTTTCAGTTCAAACAAGCCGTTCGCTTCCGCCGCCGCAAGAAAAGGCTTATCCAGATTCTGGTCGGCCAGAATAAACGGCACATTCATTCTTGATCGACAGGAAGGGTCCACCGGATTCCGGTACAGAGAAGATTGGTCGATAGTCTGATACAACAACTCGGCCTTGGCCATGTTACGCTGCTCGATGGCGTCGACGCCGCCCTGTTTCAGTAACCATTTCAGCACCAGTCCGACCAGATACCAGTTATAGGTCGCCGGCGTATTCAGCATGGAATGATTTTTAGCCTGATCGGCATAATTGAAGACCGGCGGCGTTTGCTTGCCGGACTTGCCTATCAGGTCGTCCCTGACGATCACAACCGTGACGCCGGCAGGCCCCATGTTTTTCTGGGTACCGGCATAAACCAGACCGAATCGGCTCAGATCGAATTTACGCGACAGGATATTGGACGACATATCCGACACCAACGGCAAACCGACGCTGTCGGGAATGTCGGAGAATTCCACACCATGGATGGTTTCGTTGGCCGTATAGTGCAGATAAGCCGCCTGTTCGTCCAGCACCCAGTCTGAAGGATCGGGAATGTTAGTGAATTTCGATGCCTCCGAACTCGCGCTGACGATGACCTCGCAATAGTTTTTCGCATCCTGTATGGCTTTTTCCGACCAGGCGCCGGTATTGACATAACAGGCCCTGGTTCTGCCATTCAAGATATTCTGCGGGATAAACGAAAACTGGGCCGTGGCGCCGCCCTGCATGAACAAGACCTTGTAATTGTCCGGGATAGCCAACAAGGTTCTGAGATCGTTTTCAAGCTCCTCTGCGATAAGGGAAAAAAACCGGCCGCGATGACTCATCTCCATGACGGACATGCCGCTATCGCGCCATTCCATCAATTCTTCCTGAGCCTGACGCAATACCGGCTCGGGAAGTGCCGATGGACCCGCACTGAAATTATAAATTCTGGACATTAGGATTCCTCTTCGGATTCAACTTCATTAGGCGCTCCCGATTCCAATTCCGCCACGTCTTCGTCGTCCTCGCCGGCCAGCCCTTCGATACGATCGACCCCGACGACTTTTTCTTTTTTATCCAGACGAATAACCGTGACACCCTGGGTATTTCTGCCGATTACCGAGATACCGTCGACGCGCGTGCGCACCAGTGTACCGGCATTGGTAATCAGCATAATTTCATCATGATCATTGACCAGCACGGCCCCGACCACCGCGCCGTTACGCTTCGACGTTTGGATGGCGATCAGCCCCTGGCCGCCGCGCCTGTGGCAGGTGAATTCTTCCAGTCGGGTGCGCTTGCCGTAACCGTTCTCGGTAATGTTCAGCACCATGCCTTCCGCCGCGATAATCAGGGAAATCACTTTCTGCCCTTCCTGCAGACGAATGCCGCGCACGCCGGACGCGGTCCTGCCCATGGAACGCACATCGGATTCATTGAAACAGACGGCCTTGCCATCACTGCTGAACAACAGCACGTTCCGCTGACCGTCGGTCACATCCACGCCGACCAGGGTATCATTTTCCTTCAAATCGATCGCGATCTTGCCGTTGGCGCGCTGGCGCTCGAACTCCAGTAACGGCGTCTTTTTGACCGTACCGCTGGCCGTCGCCATAAAAATGAACTTATTATCGGAAAATTCCCGGATCGGCAATATAGCATTAATACTTTCGCCCTGCTCCAGCGGCAACATATTCACAAACGGCTTGCCGCGCGAGGCGCGGCTGGCCATCGGCAATTGATAGACTTTAAGCCAGTAAACCTTGCCCAGCGACGAGAAGCATAAAATCGTATCGTGCGTATTGGCAACGATCAGCTTGTCGATAAAATCGGTTTCCTTGGTCGCCGTTGCCGACTTGCCCCGGCCGCCCCGCCGCTGCGCCTTGTAATCGCTCAACGGCTGAGCCTTGACGTAACCCTCATGCGACATGGTGACTACCATGTCCTCCTCGGTAATCAGATCCTCATCGGACAGATCCAGATGCGTTTGAATGATTTCAGTGCGCCGTTCGTCCGCGTATTGCTCCTTGATGGCGACCAGTTCCTCCCTGATGACTTCCATCAACCGCACATCGCTGCCGAGGATAGCCAGGTATTCATCGATCTGCTCCAGCAGTTGCTTGTATTCATTGACTATCTTGTCCTGCTCAAGTCCCGTCAAGCGATGCAGACGCAAGTCGAGAATAGCCTGGGCCTGTGCTTCGGAAAGACGATAAAGGCCATTGGCCAGGCCGAATTCGGGCGCGAGATCCTCGGGCCATGAACGGTCGGCATCGGCTCGCTCCAGCAGCGATGAAACCAGACCCGCATTCCAGGTTCTGGCCAGCAGCCCTACCTTGGCTTCAGACGGATTGCTGGCCGCTTTAATCAGGTCGATCATCTCGTCGATATTGGCCAGAGCGACGGCCAGGCCTTCCAAAATATGCGCCCGCTCGCGTGCTTTACGCAAATTGTAAAGCGTTCTGCGCGTGACGATTTCGCGCCGGTGATCGATAAAAGCGTTGAGGACCTCTTTCAGATTCAGACAATGCGGGCGACCGTTCAGCAACGCGACCATATTGATGCCGAAAACGGTCTGGAACTGTGTCTGCTTATAGAGATTGTTCAGGACCACTTCCGGCACTTCGCCGCGGCGCAGTTCGATAACCATGCGCATGCCGTCCTTGTCGGACTCATCGCGCAGGCCGGAGATGCCTTCGAGTTTGCCGTCTTTCACCAGCTCGGCGATTTTTTCCAGCAAACGCGCCTTGTTGACCTGATAGGGCAATTCGGTCACGATGATCGCCTGACGACTGCTGTCGCCAATATCCTCGAAATGACAACGCGCGCGCAGATAGATCTTGCCGCGCCCGGTCGTATAGGCATTATAAATACCGGAAGCGCCGTTTATGATGCCGGCGGTGGGGAAATCAGGCCCCGGAACATATTTCATCAATTCCTGAATCGTGGTTTCAGGCTGATCGATCAAGGCCAGACAGGCACTGATGACCTCGGACAGATTATGCGGCGGAATGTTTGTCGCCATACCGACGGCGATACCGGACGAACCGTTGACCAGCAAGGCCGGAATGCGCGTCGGCAGGACGGTGGGTTCGGATTCCGACTCGTCGTAGTTGGGCGCGAAATCGACCGTTTCCTTGTCCAGATCGGCCAGCAGTTCATGGGCGATTCTCGCCATGCGTACCTCGGTGTAACGCATCGCGGCGGGCGAATCGCCATCGACGGAACCGAAATTGCCCTGGCCGTCGATCAGCATATAACGCAAGGAAAAAGGCTGCGCCATGCGAACGATGGTGTCATAAACCGCCGTATCGCCATGCGGGTGATATTTACCGATAACATCACCGACTACACGCGCTGATTTTTTATAAGGTTTGTTCCAATCATTGCCCAATTCACTCATCGCATACAAAACGCGACGATGAACCGGTTTAAGGCCGTCTCTGACATCTGGAAGGGCTCGACCTATAATCACGCTCATGGCGTAATCGAGGTAAGACTGTTTCATCTCGTCTTCGAGATTGACCGGGATAATTTCTTTAGCGAAGTCTGACATTGATCCGTTTATACACGTTAATGCCGCACATAGCGTGCCGGCATGATTTTCCTTCATAAAGCAACCGCAAAGCGTTCAAAAATTCCTTTTAGCCCATGCGGTTGCACGGGATTAAATAACCGGTGGATTATAACAAATTGTCATTGTAGAGTCGAAGTGTTACAGCTTTTAGTTAAAGGAACAACTCCGCCAGAAAATTTTGCATCGCCTGCCAGGAACGGCGATCCGCATCGGCCTGATAAACCGTGCCGAATGCCGGGTCGTTGGCGACCGGATTGGTAAACGCGTGCATCGTATGGCCATAGGCATGCACCTGCCAGTCCGCGCCGGCCTCGGTCATTTCCTGTTCAAACGCCAGCACTTGCTCGGGCGACACCATGGGGTCGTCATGACCGTGCAGCGCCAGCACTTTCGCCTTGATGGCAGTGCCTCGGGTATTGTCCGGCGCGCCCAGCAAGCCGTGAAAACTGACCACGCCCTTGATATCGGCACCGGTTCTGGCCAGATCCAGCACGCACAAGCCGCCGAAGCAAAAGCCGATCGCGGCAATCTTGCTGTCATCGACCCAGGGCAACTGCTTGACGGCATACAGCGCTGCCTGTATGCGTTTTTGCAACAGAGCTCGATCGGCCATGAAAGGCTGCATCAGCCTGGCGTTTTCCTCGGGGCCCGAACCCAGAACCCCCTTGCCGTACATATCCAGGGCGAAGCCGACATAACCCAGTTCGGCAAGTTTGCGCGCCTTTTCGGCGACAAACTCATCCCGGCCGCCCCAGGCGTGATTGATTAAAACCGCCGGGCGACGGCCTGACAAGGCGTCGTCAAACGCGAAAAATGCCTCCAGTTGAACATCGCCATCCATGTAACCTATGGTATTCGATATGATTGCCATTATGCTGTCATCCTAATCAATGTTTATGAAAATCGGTGCCTGAAACTACAGGTGGCCAGCGCTCCGCAGGCTCTTCAGAAAGCCTTCCGACGCTTCCTCCACCATGTCCAGCACCCGTTCAAAACCGTAATCGCCGCCGTAGTAGGGATCCGGTACTTCACGAGTCCCCAAATGAGGCGCATAGTCGAGAAAATATTTGATTTTGTCTTTATAAGGCTCGGGGCAGGCATTGAGCAATATCGAATAATTATCGTTATCCATAGCCAGCAGGAAATCGAAATCCTCGAAATCGCCCATAATGACTTTCCTGCCCCGAATATGGGCTAACTCCACTCCGCGATCGCGAGCCGCTTTTTGCGCGCGCAGGTCGGGCGCTTCGTCGATATGATAAGCATGCGTGCCGGCCGAATCGACCAGAAAACGCTGATCCAGATTGCGCTCTTTCAACAGTTTCACGAAAACGCCTTCCGCCGTCGGCGACCGACAAATATTGCCCATGCAGACAAAGAGAACTTTAATTTTATTCATAATAAACAATAACTTATATCAATTAACACCCCCAAAAATACACGCGTAAACAGCCAATTGCGATCTAATTAAAACAATAAGTTATGCAATTATTTTGGGGAAGGATTTATATTTCACATGGCATTATAAGGTATGTTAAATCCAGACCCAAAAACCTTCGCTGAGTGCCCAATTACAGATGATTTCGTGAGCCTCAATGCATTGCATAAAAATGAATACTTCAACTCACATCTTCAACTAAGGAGTCAATGAACTATTCAACCCCCGTGCACTACATCACTACCAGGAAGTAGTTTTTTAAAAATATCCCATCAACTCAGCAATTTCTGCCGACTATCTAGATCCGTCTGCCGCCATCGGCGCGCGGATTTCGGCCTAAGCCCTCCAGCAATGGCAGCCTGAACAGGTATAAATTCGTCAACCCCAATCAGCGCTTACCTCAGAATATTGCTTTTTTGATCAGTAATTCGGATAGTGCGCGATTGCCAAACTAATAAAAACGCTGATCAGAACAGCAATAGTCGGAATAATGGGTAACGGTATTGGGAGAGGACAAATCAACCATAAAACCAGCATGCAACTTAATGCTAAAAGCATGTGTGCCGATGTGTTGTAAATAGGGGGCACAGGAGATGTAAAAGTCTCCGATTTCAGCCGTCTTTCAAAAACTCCAGCAAAGAAACCCATAACTATAGGGATCACTAACCAGCTTCCCCACTTTGATAAAATGACCATTCTCAAGGCAAAGCTGTAGGCTTGCAGTTTAACTGAAGCAGCCCAATCCCCAGGAATATCGGCGATCGCCTCTCCGATATGATCGCCACTATTTCGGTATTTATCCGAATCGTCATGTCGATCCCTGAAGTTATTGGCGAAAGTTGAAACCGAGGTAAGATTTTTTTTGTATAAATCAATTATTTCTTTATTGATTTCTTCTCTTTCTCCCAAAATGCTGATTGCTGAATTGTAATCGGCTTTTATATAGTTTGAAATTGTCTTAGGATTCAATAGCGCTGGGAGCAACAGCGGTGTAAAAAACATAATCATCAGCCATATGAGGAAATGTTTTCCCATCTCACGTTATTCCAGTAATCCAGCTAACTTTAACTCATTCATGGTAAACACCCTTGAAGCGCATAGTAATTCGCTTTGGGCGCTGGAAAAGGCGCGGTGTGGCTGCTTGACCCATGTCAATTCTTCGCTGGTTGTCGATTTCACGATTTCATCCAAGTAACCCTCAATGCTTGGATCGTAAATTGTCCACAGGCCGCTACGTTTGATCATGAGCGTCAAACCAAGGCACTGAACCAATTCGGCCGAAACTCGCGTGATAAATGCTTTTTGTTCAGTCAGATCGTTGTTATCTCTTGAGATAGATTTTTCAGCCTCCGCAAAGCCAGCGTCGAGACAATTAACCAATAAACTTTCACCGTCTTTCCTATGGTCTGGCCAATACAGTGTCAACAATGAGGTTAATCGCTGCGAAGCTTCCCGAAGATTAGGCCATCTCGTAAATAACTCCTGAGAGCTGGGATAGCGTTTCGTTGCCCTACAGGCCCTTTTCATTTCAATCGAAGCGGATTCAAGCGGATGTGGCAAAGGTTTTTTCAAAAAAATTATTTCGGCTGACTGATCATGCATGTTTTTAATCCTAATGGGTAATGATGGGCAGTCGTCCCTTAATGACCCTGCCGCCGGCGATTGATGCAATATAATGAAAATTGGGCAGATGCCCGAGAAGATGTTGCGGGAATAGGTCATGCTCACCAAAGCTCAATGATTGCCCACTATTTCCAGAATAATTGATGATGTTTTCGGCCGAATTAACCGCGCTTGAGATATTTTGTTGCACGGTTTTGATATAGGTTTGTCCAAATGTTTCCACAACAAATTGTTGGGTGTCACCATCCTTGATCCGGAGCGTGATGAGGTTATTGCAGTTGCCAACGACCTGTCTTGCTCTTGCCTCGTCTCCCAGCCTGGCCACAATGTCAGGTAGCGTTTGTGTCGCCATGACAACCTGAAACCCGGCGCCGCGGCCTTTATTAAGTATTTGGATGAAAGGCAAATTGACGACTTCGGCCGCCTCATCGACAAACATGGAGATTCGTCCTGGCTTTTTCCCGCTGTTGTAGATCATCCCGGCCACGGATGCGAAGTCAGCTAGAACTATCGAACCAATTGCTGAAGACACAATGGAATCCGATAAGGAATCTAGTCCTACGTATAAAACATGCTTGCCGGAAATGATCGTTGATGTATCAAATATCTGTCGGGAATCGCGGGTGTCATCTTCGTTTGGTGATAAAAGTTCGCCCAGGTCTCCAGATGTCAACATGTTTAGCACGGGGATAAGAGAGGCAATCATCTTCGAAAAATGAAGCCGATTGTGTTCGACAAGCGACAACAATCCATCGATCCCTTCAGAACCATTGGGCCCGTTACTCATCGTTGCGCGGTACCATTCAATCGTGGCCAGCCAATCTGAATTTGTAATTGTCTCCATTTTTTTCGCTTTGCCGGCCCTGGCCTTGGTAAAGAATGGTTCCGCGCTTTCTTCTTTCCAGTTAGGCTCAACGCGATTCGCATGTGCCTCGATCGCTTGTACCAATAGCGATTCTGCCCCACCTTCGATGTAATATCGCAGCCGTTTGATTGATGGGCGTTTGCCAGTTTCAAGAAGACCTTGTGCAACCAGATTTAGCGCCCTGAAAGCAAACGCAGTAAATGCATCCGACCCCCCCGTCTGAGATGGAAGTAATGAGGCTATCCTGGACGCAATTTCGGTTGTGCGAGTGAAGTTCCGCATTGGATCTAAACGGATTGAAGATTTAGGGAATGCCGGATGAAAGAACAAAAATGAATCATCTCGTCCTGCTCTTGCGCATTCGAGTTCCATGCGATCACGCAATTCTTTGTCGCCCTTTGGATCGATCATAATCACTGTATCGCCCCGGTGAATGGCTTGGGTAACCATTACTTCATAGGCTCTCGTTTTTCCTGCACCCGTCGTGCCAAACATGATGGTGTGACCTTCAAGCGATTTAAGCGAAATCAAAACGTCTTTTTCTTTTCCTAAGTTCAAACCATGAATCCAAGGACTCCCAGGACTCTCTTGGTCATGGTTTATTTTGGCGCCCGACAACATGTAATCAACTGCCCGTTGAGTATGAATAGGCATCCAGTCGAATCCCCAGCCAAACCACATTTTTTCTGGCTTGACCAATTCCAGAAGTTTTCCAACATCCATAAACGTCAGCATTTCGCCAACTTTTCCACGTCCAACTAAATCAAGCCCCTTAATAGCTGACTGAAGAGCCATGAAACCAAAACAGAGCCAAGGAATCATCATTGAGTTTCCACCAGGCAATACAATGTATCCGGCAAATGACGTTGCGGTAGCCACAAACCAAGCAGCGGCGATATACAATTCGTAGGGTTTGCGTATATAGGGATCGTAGTTATTTGCCATTCAGCAAGTCCGCCCTTACCAGGAAATAACGCGATTGAGGTTTTCCTGAGCTATCAAGGCCTGTTTCATAACCATCGATCATTTCAAGTAAACCAGATGCTTTCAGTACAGATATGCAGTCTTTCAGGTCCATTTTTGTATCTTTCAATCCTATTGATTTAATTTTTGTTAACCCGCCTGGCTGTGACTCAAGATATTCAATGGGTAGTTTTTTCAGTCTGTTTAAAATTAAACCGGCTCTCCCTGATCCATCATCGCTTTTTGCGTTCTCTTTTTCTTTTGTCTTTTTACCCAACAAGCTATCTAACTCGGGCACATTTGATTTTCCAGCTTCCTGTTCTTTCAGATTTGACTTGATTTTTTTAGGCTCATTTTTTGATGATCCAATTAAAAAACCTAAGGGATCTTCAGTACCATTGTTGTCCGTATGGATTTCTTTATTGGCATCCTGAATCGTTACTTGATTCTTTTCCGGTAGTTTCGCCTTCTCGTCACGCTCAAAAGCAAGTTCACCATATTCGTTTTCTTTTGCGGGTAGATAGTCGGCCGCATAATCATCGTCATAATTGTTTATTGCCAAGGTATCGGTATGGCTTTTATTATCAGAACTAAATTCATTATTTCTT
The DNA here is from genome assembly GCF_000746145.1 of Methylobacter sp. BBA5.1. Lineage (NCBI taxonomy): Bacteria > Pseudomonadati > Pseudomonadota > Gammaproteobacteria > Methylococcales > Methylococcaceae > Methylobacter > Methylobacter sp. BBA5.1. Next base: position 99,899 of record NZ_JQKS01000013.1, on the reverse strand, counting down.
TTATTATTTGAATTCCTCTTGGTTTTGTTTTTTGTTTGAGTTATTTCAGATTTTTGAAACAAAATGCTCGTATCGATTAACTCGTCATGAGTTGGCAAGACAGTCTGCACACCACCATCTGCATTGATATCGGTATTTTGGAGCTCGTCATTTTCATCGATCCCTTCTTGGTTGGGATCTGTTTTTCTCTCATGCGTATGCTCGATTTTTTCCGAATGAGTTTTGTCGAATTGATTCTTCGATGTATGTTCATGAGCTTCACTATCAATATTTGATTGGTCTTGTAATTCGATTCGGTCTGCCGAATTTTCGTTGTCATCAACTTTGATCCGAAGGTTTCCATCGATCGGTTTATGTTGAGTTTTTACAAACAGAATTTCATACCGGGCTAATTTAAGCGCTTCTAGATGCTTCTTCTCTTTGCTCTCAGCTGCAGGAACTTCAATATCAAACAGGTATCCGCCAAGTCTACTTTCCTCAATGATTCCGGCATCCAGGAGGATATCGGCCAATATCTCTTGCGTACTCGGAATAAATGGGCATTCCGCGGACTTTAATTGAACTTGCATATCGTTTGCTGCCAATGGCCACACCAGAAACACCCCGTCCTGACCGTGCCAAATACGGCCATTCTCATCATTGGGCACCCAACGTTTTTTCTGAACCAAATGCCGCATGGCATCGATCAACCAGGGTTCCAGATGCATGCCCGCCAATGGTTTGCCATAACGATCCGCATAGCTCCATTCATCTCGTTCCATGATTTTGTACTTCACCGTGTCAACGATGTTAGCCAGGGGATTGCTATGGTCTTTTTGGTCTTGCATTGCTGCATAAAGCGTTTTGTAAATCGCCTTTTCACCGGTAGCAAAAATATCCGTTTGTTCCTTCTGAATGGATTTTCCTGCCATGATATAAACCGTTGACCGATCTTCCTTATCGCTCCATCGGATGTGATAGCGTTTCAATTCATTTCTTTGAAGCCATTCATAAAGTGATTCAGCACCTGGTCGCCATTCAATACCCTTATCCTCGGCATACACCGATATTTTGGATATGGCTGTTATTGCCTCGCTAAATAAGCCTGTCAGGAATGCAGCGTGAGTCCAAAGAGATTCTTCGTCTTTTCTTATTTCAGGCGTTGCTCGTGTCAATATTCTTCGTTCTGCGTACCTGATTGAAAACAGAGAGACTTCCAGGCAGAAAGAAAATAATCCTCCCAACAACTTGAAATGATTTTTCTCGGAAGCAGGCAGCAAGTGCGTCATTTCAGCAAGATGCCTTACTGGGGACATGATCTTTTTTTCTACTTCATCCTTGTTATGTGCTCCAGCCAATCCTCTTGCCAAAATGATTTGCTTGATCATGTCCTTATTTTTTTCGACCAGCAAATCAGTTGGAATTACCGGTATACCAGTTGGAAATCCCGGTAATCTCTGAGAATATTCCTCAAAGATATCCAGGCTAATTGACTTGGTATTTACAACATCCGATTTCTCAAGATTTAACTTGCTACGTGGAAGCTTTTTTTTCGTAAAAATCGCAGCAATTTTTTTGATCATTATTTATCCATGAAACTTGATGTGATTATCGATGAGAATCTGAATATTTCGACGCATCCTTATAGGGTCGATGGTGTTTTTGAACTCTATGTCTACTGTTCCGTTCGTGCCGGCAGAATCCAAATGAACTGTGCCAATTCCCATCAATCTGTCTAATATGCCTTGTTGAACACCGATTGTTTTTATATCGCTAAATCGTATTTGTACTTGGGACTGAGCAAGAATCCCTTTTTTGAGGATGATGCCATCCTCATCAATGTAAAGTTTTTCGGCAAAATAACTGTAAATAAACCTCAGTCCATAAAGGATCAACAATACACCGCCCAATCCAAGTAAATCGCCAACGCCTTTTAAATTAAGCCATTCTGGTAGCGTTTCGATGCTCAAGCAATAAAACACCCAACCCATAACTCTGTATGGGTTCATAATTAGCAACAGTCCTAAAAAAATTTCAAAATAATTCGTTATGAATCCCCGCCAAGCTTGACGAAGCTCGCGCGCATTGAACTCACTTTCTATTTCTCCTTTTTTATTTGATTTTTTGATGCTTGATTGAATCCGATTTGCCGTAAAGCCCAAATGGTTATCAGGCATTACGGTGTATTCGTCGCCCGTTTCCCGTGACAACAATTCGCACATGTCCATCGCATCGTCGAAACTTGCAAACGAATTCATCCTTAAATTCATCAGTTTGTTTTTTGGCATTTCTGGTTCTCCTGAAAGTTCTTGGTTCTAACTTAATTACGCAGCATTCAATGGGTTTGGTTTTGAACGCGGGAATTTGGAACTCTGACCATCGTAAAACGCGATCGTGTCTCGCCCTTATTACTCATCTGTGCTCCGATGACTTGAAATGGCTTGATGTATTGCATGTATTTTGATTCCACCTTCATTTTTCTTACTAAGTTGTCCCAATACATTTGATCGACGCCCAAGATGATCTTTGTGGCAACGTTTGAAAAAAAGTCTTCAGAAAAGTGTGTAGGTGATTGACTTGCGCAGATGAGACCAAGGCCAAACTTCCGACCTTCTTTAGCAATGGTGTTCAGGATGTTATTTTCATCGTCTCTAAAGAACAGATGAGCCTCATCAATAATCATGATGTCCCTCAATAGACCTTCTTCCTCTCTTCGAACCGGGCCTCTTTCGAGTGCGGATGAAAAAATTTCTTGGAGTTTGAATTCAACAAACATGCGCTTTTCATCCTCTCGCAACGCTGTAATGTCGTAATGCCAAACTGGATTTGATGAATCAAATGGTGGTTGTTGATTTTTGAATATCCCGCTTGCTTTGAGGTTGTCGAATCGCTCAACAACCGATTTCAAAACTTCCTTTGATTCATATTTGATGAAGTCTTCCAGTTCCTTGCCGGTTACCAGGTTCTCTATGTAATCTTTATATGACTTGATCGCTTTTTGACGCAGATCCATCGCTTTCTCTAGCAAATCGCCATCAGGCTTTGCGCTAGGCGCTGAAAGCTGCTTGTTTATTTTGTAGAGCTTCGTTGTGATTTTGTTTAGTTCTTCCAGGGCTCGTCCAGCTTGTGTGTCACTTCCAATAATGAGCTGTTTGAGTTTTACAAATGCGTAACGGCAGGCGTCATCCATGGTCGGGTACCGTTTTGGGTACTTACGATCAATTCCATCATGCAAAACCCAGGATTTGTAATTGTCGGCAAAGAATCCATTCGCGGCATAGAGATCGGTAATCAAATGCCTCATCACTGCCTCTTGCCGTGAACCGATCGGACGGCATCCGTTGATCGTTGCAATAAAGTCTTGCACACGCTTTCTCACGCCACCGAAATGGCGGTCCTGACTTACTACAAATGGATTTAGCCCGTATTCGGTGGATTCCGAGAACCTGACGGACGATGTTCTGCTCAGATTAATATCACCATGCACGTCCATGATATGAATCCGTGGCGCCGGTGAAAAACGATGCATTTGTCGAATCACATGTCGCAAAAAAGTTGTTTTCCCCATGCCTGTTTTTCCCATAACCAGCATATGGGCATTCACTAGGCAATCGAAATCGCAAAACACCGGGGACGCTTGATTTTTTGACAAGAGATAATCATCTTGTCCGAGCTCTATCTTCATTTGGTCAACATCAAGTAATGATGTTGCTATTCTAAAAACGCGTTTGTGCTTACATCGGGGTGAAAGGCGCGATTTTTCAGTCTCTTTAGCTTGACCCGATAATGCCTAACCCGCAATCAAGCACCTTACCTGCCTCAACGTCTCTAAAATGCTTATAGTCGTAAAATCGTCGATTTACGTCCTCATTAATCAGCAATCGAGTGCAATCATTGAGGTTTGCTTGACCAGTTAATTCGGTCATCCTTTGCTTGAATTCATTTAGACGATCATCTCCGTATGCGTTTGCAACATAGGGATGAAGTGGGTTCAGATAAAACCTCGCATTCACTTTTTCTTGCTTAAGCCATTGAACCAGCCCCTTTAATTCGCTAAAGCGGTTTTCGATCCAGGGCGGTGCATTTAACGGTTTGGCATCGATTGGAAATTGTTTGCGAATGAAAGCTTCGTGATCTTTTTTGATTTCGCGGTCGTAACGGTCGAGGTAATATCGTCCTGTTCCCTCTATGTCATACCTTACCGATGGCTCACCGCGTAAGACAGTGACAAGCCGGCTAAATCCGTCTGACAGACTCGATGCGAATAAATAATCAAACAACACCTTCTGTTTACTGCTTTCATCGGCTAGCGGGTGTAGTTGGTAAGCCGGACCATACGACTTGATGTCCGTAAAGGCAATTGGCTCCAAACCATAGACAATGTTGTTTATTAGTACACCTTCGCGCTTCAAACCTTTCAGCGTAGCCAAGATTTCATCAGGTTTTGCGGCCAGAAACGCGAGATTGTAAAAGTGTGTCACAGGCAAACGTGTTTCCATTAAAGACGGTTCAATCATGCCCATGATTGACGATCCCACAATGAATGCGTTCGGTAATTCCCGTTTTGGTTTTTGGCGATCGTCTAGCGATTCGTTAATTACCGAAACAATATTTTCAGCTGCCAGGGGTGATCTGTCCCTCGCTTCCCTTACAAGATGCGCGACCTTTAAGTAACGTTCGTTTGTTGTCGACGATGTGTATCGAGCCCCAATCGAGTGCTTGTCATTGAATATCTGGTACGGGTTTACCACTACATTCCAGGTGGGTAACGCCCATGCAACAGCTCCGGTACAAAACAAGCTGGCTTTCCAAAATGAATCAAAACTGCCAATAGATAAAGCTTTCATGTGAACCTGACATCCAAATGCTGGTGAAAAATAGAGCTGATAAATAACCCACTGTTTTTAACGAGGGCTGTAGTGATTGAACATCTTTTTGTGCGTTCACATAATTCATGCACACGAATAGCAGAATTCCGATTTGAATGAACTCCATGCCCGAAATTAGACTGGTTTGTGCGCAGCTATTACAAAGGCCAGATAGCATGCTTGGGATTGCAACACCGTTGATGCCAACCATCCCTTTCCAGATTGAAATAGCATGGCCAACCGATTCGGCTCGAAACACAACCCAAGCCGCTGTCACCGACAGAAACGTTAAGCCGATTGCCGCAGTTTCCGGAAGCGCATATCGTGTTCGCTCCCAAATTCTGTGCATGCCAATGAACAAACCATGCAATAGCCCCCACAAAACAAACGTCCATGCGGCGCCATGCCAAAAGCCACCAGTGATCATTGTCAACCCAGCAGCCATAACGCCTTTAACGAAGCCATTTCGATTGCCTCCAAGCGGGATATACACGTAGTCACATAGAAATCTCGATAGGGTTATGTGCCAACGTTTCCAAAAGTCGGCGATGCTTGTTGCTAGGTAAGGGGAAATGAAGTTTTGAGGCAGAGTGATTCCAAACATCAGGCCTATCCCTATGGCCATATCGGAATATCCGGAGAAATCAAAGTAAATTTGCAATCCATATCCCAGAGAAGCCGTCCAGGACTCAAAGAACTGTAATGTCGTGTCGGCGGCAAATAGCGGGTCTACTTTTTCGGCAATTCTGTCGGCAATGACACTTTTTTTGAACAGCCCGATTACAAACAAAAACAAGCCTTGGGAAAACTGACGTGCATCAAATGCAATCCGCTCTTTGAGTTGCGGCATGACATCCGAGTAATGAAGTATTGGCCCCGCGATAAGGTGAGGGTAAAAAGAGATCGAGAAGGAAAACCGTCTCAGGTTGAAGTCTTCTACATAGCCTTTGTAACAGTCGACTAAGTAAGCGATAACCTGAAATGTGAAAAATGAAATGCCTAGCGGCAGGACCAATTTCAAGGCTTCAACGCCTGATCCGGTCAAGTCATTCCAGTTGCCAATGAAGAAATCTGCGTACTTGAAGTATCCCAGCAAACCAATGTTGTAGAGTAATCCGACAGCCAGCAAAAGCTTGGATTTTGTTTTGGAGATCTGCCATCCCAAGAAGAAATTCCCAATAGCATTACCAATTAGCAACGGCACGTATCGCGTATCCCACCATCCATAGAAATACACGGAACAGATGATGGCCAGTAATTGCGCGTCATTTTCACGCTCCAGTTTTTGGAGCATCCACCAGGCTGCTAAGGAAAATGGAAGGAAGAAATAGATGAATTCTGGCGAATTGAATAGCATGATTTTTTGACATTCCTGATTATCGGAACAACCATGCTATCTTTTGCGAAAAATATCTGTCGGCGTAAAAGAGTGCTCAAAAATGACTCTTTTGGTTGCCTGTTTAGATGTCTCATTTTGGGACAGGCTCAAATGATGACGTGTTTTCTGTGATTGACATAGCATCCACATGCATCAAAGAACGGTGAATTCTGGGGGTTTATGGCCAAAACCGCCTTTATAACTTCAAAAAAAACCTTTGCCACGTCTCTGACTAGTAGCCAAGGTCGTCATTCATTCGGGACGGTCCATCCATTTCTGCGTTGCAAGTCTCCACCGACTCCCTGATTATCTCGGCGATATGGTTCACTCCAATACCAACAAAGTCTGGAGTGGCAAAATCATGTATAACGGAACTTCAAGTGTTCCGCCTTCACGCAAAGGTAGAGGCTTGAGCAATCCTGTCTTTAACTCCACACGGATATGCTCTTCTGGAAGCCAAGCAAAACCGAAACCCATGGAGACGGCTTGGATCGAAGTGGCATCTTGGCTTACCGTCCAGCGCTGGTCGACTTCGACGGACACTGCGCGCCGGTCGCGCTTAGTGCCCGAATCCCGTATCACCAGATGCCGATAGGCACACAGGTTCCGATTGCTTAACGCGCGGCCATAACAATGCAAAAGATGATCGGCATGCACGACCGCGACCAATCGAACTCGCATTAAGAGTTCGCCTAGAAAACCTGGCGGCTGTTGAGGGGAAATAACCAAGTCGGCTTCCCCTTTGAGCAGCGCGTCGGCTGTCCCGCCCAACACCGATTCAATCAACTCAACCCGTGTTCGCGGACTTTCATGGCCGAAGCGATCCAGGCAGACCAGCAGTAACCGTGAAGGAAAAAGGATTTCTGCCGCAATGCGAATCTCCGCCTCCCAACCTGTCGATAGCGTATGCGCCGCTTGCTCCAGATCGCTTGCCTCATCGACTAATGCCAATGCGCGTCGGTAAAGCATTTGGCCGGTCGGCGTAAGAATGGCTTTGCGCCCCTGAATCTCGAACGCTTTCACGCCCAACAGCGATTCGATTTTTTGTACCGCATAAGTCAAGGAGTGTTTAAATTCTTAGCGAAAATACATCATATAGCTCGCCTGTAGGGTAATCATCAAGCCATCAAGCAGCGCGATAAAGGCGAAACCCTTTTTCGTAGCACGCGGAGAAATCCATTGCGCGAGAAATGGCCCCAGCCGCCCGCCCCAGAGTACACCGAGCATGGTGAATGCCGCCATATCCCAGGGTACGCCGCCAAAATACAAGGCATGGACGAAGGCCAGCAAAAGCGAGTTTAACGACAACAATACCACGCCCAGACCGATTGCCCGGTTAGCGTTAAGGCCGTAGGCGAGCATACAAAAGGCAGCGATGATTTCACCCTCGCCAATCGCAACCCAGCCGGTAATCATGCCGCCGATAAAAGAAACCAAAACGATTGGGATACGGGCTTTTGCTGGAAGTTCCGTTCGCCCGCCTTTTCGATCAAGCGTGATGAGCGTTAGCAAGCCCGCTATGAACGCAATGGGACCAAACAGCCCTTTAACCAGCATCGGCTGCGGGTGGATCAAGAATGTGGACATCATCGTCCCGATAATAAGCGCGGGCACGGTCCATTGCAAAAGCGATAACGGCACTTCGCCGCGCCGCAGCCAACCGGATGCGCCGCTGCTCATGCCGACGGCTTGCGTGACGAACGTGAGTTTCAAGGCACTGACGGGATCCACTTGGTAAGCGAACATCAGCACGGGGATAAAAACAATGCCGCCTCCAATCGCGGTAGCGTTGCCGATAAATGCGCCGAGCACACCGACAATAATCAGCGGCCAATGGCTGGCGGCAAGTCCGATGGGGTCTGGAAATATAGTCGCGTAACCAGCAAGCCAGATGAGGGTGAATACAAAAAGCCAAGGCGTGAAATACGCAAAGTTTTTCGCCGATGAATTGTTGCCCAGCGTAACCGCAGGGGCAGAATAACAAAGGGTTTGTTGGTTCTTTCTCATAAATGCAAGAGAATTAAACGACCGCCTGCCAAAGCAGCCGTATCCCGACCGCGAACAAAAACAGCGCAAATATCCGTTTCAGTTTCTCGGTCGGCAACTTATGCGCGAGTTGCGCCCCCATTGGAGCGAATATCCGGCTGCTGGTTACGATGCAGAGAAATGCCGGTGTATGGATATAGCCCATGCTCCAACTGGGAAGACCGGCGTTGTCCCAACCCAGGATGATGTAGCCAAGAGAACCGACAATGGCGAGGGGCAAGCCACAAGCGCTGGAAATGGCCACGGCTTGGCGTAAGGGAAACCGGCGCTTGACCAGGAACGGGACGGTGATGACCCCAACGCCGGCACCCAGTAGGGTACACAGCACACCAATAATGCCGCCGGCTCCGGCCAGGTTTCGCTCGCTTGTCGGCTGGTCAGGATCAAGCTCTGGCGAGTAGGACTTTAGCATCTGAAAAGCTACCCATAGCGGAAAAAAGGCGAACAATGTTTTGAACAGATCGGTTGGCAGGCTGTCGGCGACAACCGAACCCATTAGAGAGCCAACCAGAATACCGGGCACCAGTTGCTTCACAACCGGCCAATCGACTGCACCAAGGCGGTGATGGGCCTTAAGAGAGGCGGCCGCAGTGAAGATGATCGTGGACAAAGAAGTCGCCACAGCCATCAGCATGACCGATTCCGACGCAAACCCTTGCGCCGAAAAAAGCCAGACCAGGAAAGGGACGATGATGATGCCGCCACCGATGCCGAATAGCCCGGAAAGGAATCCCGCGGCGGCACCCAAAAGCAGATAGAAAAAGTACGAAAAATCGATTGACGCCAAGGCGAGGGCCGCAATGATCCAGAAGAGATTCTTATAGGCACACAGGCTTCGTACCTCAGTACAAATCGAACATATCTGGCAGACCTGGGTGGAAGCATCGCTCAGCTTGCGATAGGCGAATACAAGACAATTGGCGGCGATGGCGATGAGCAACGGGCGCAGGGTATCCAGCGTCTTCAAGTTGCTGGCGCCCACGCTGCCAAGACCCGCCACCATAAACGCGAACGGAGTTCCGCCGTACAAGGAAGCCCAATCCCGGCAATACTGCCAGCGCTATGAGCGTGGATTTAAATTGCATCATGGTGTTTTTCCTTTCAAAAAACTAAAAGGCATCTTGCCTATATGTCTCTTAAAAAGAGTTAACGAATATTGAGCCAATTCAAGCCCTTTCTTTTTAATAAATTCCCACATTAATTTATTAATACTGGGCTTGTTTTCAGCAGCGCAAACCGCTTCAGTGCTTGAATAGGTTGAAACGCAATAGGGTACTAAATAGGTCAGAGTAATTTTGATAAACTCCTTTATCTGTAATCCATTGCTCAGTATTACATCGCCCTGATTGATCAACATTAGAATTGAACCAACCACCAACGCAACTTTGATCGCACGCGTTAGAATATTTTTTTGCAAGGCAATATTTAGCCATTCATTTATCATCTGTGTCATCCTTTTCATCGGAAATAGATTCCAGTTGTTTTCTTTTTTCTTCTTTTTCTCCTTCATCCAAAAGCCCAAAATCTTCTTCAAAAAGATTAAAACGAAAGCCCATGAACTTAAGTACGACAGCGGCAATAAGAAAACCAATAACCGGGTAGAAGAATAATTGCGTGCCCCACGGTATGTCGTGCGGGTCTTTCAGGTCAATACGTAAAATTTTAGTAAAAACAAAGAACATAAAATCAGTCATTTTATTCACCCTAAAATAGGTTATGAACAACAAACAGTCGCTGATTAAAATTTAACCCTTGTTGAATTAATCAATATGAATGGCTAAATGCATCGCTCAGTCAGAATCTACAGTGAGATATAAACGTATTTGTTGCCGAATAAAAAGGGTCGATTGTTTTTCCTTTTCAGGAGAAACAATCGACTGGCCACTATGAAAAAAGTCAAAGCTCGGTTGAAATCATAAATGCCGTACCCTAGACCAGAGTCAAGCGGAAAATTAATCCAGCCAGGCAACAAGAATTTATCCTTGCCCTATTGACTCTGGAGTAGGGTGCAGGGTTTATGATTTCAAACAATGGAGTTAAGGCTATGAATATCATGACTATCGGACAAATTGCGCGCAATTCCGGAACCAGCATTGAAACCATACGGTTTTATGAGCGGGAAGGGTTGATCGAAAAACCATCCCGGACAGAATCCGGCTATCGGAGCTATCAGCCGGACGTTACTTCTCGTTTGAGCTTCATTAGACAGGCCAAGTCGCTTGGGTTTTCTCTGATGGAAATCAAAGAGCTGCTTTCCCTCAAGTTTAGCCCTGACACGAACTGCGGCGATGTGAGGAGTCAGGCCGAGATAAAGATTCTCGACATCGAACATAAGATCGATAGCCTGCAAAGAATGAAGCTGGCGCTGGTCAAATTGGTCACCGCGTGTCCTGGCAGCGGACCTACCACTGAATGTCCCATATTAGAAGCCATGGAAACGAAAAAGTTAGGGTGAGGAAAACAAGATGAGTCGGGGAACCCGCTATATGAAGTTGTTGTCTCCACTGCCCGCCATTGGTATTGCAGTGCTTCCCAAGTTGACGTGCGCTGCCTGCTGGTCGATTTATTCCGGTTTTCTGAGTTCGCTAGGGCTAGGGCTGGGTTTCGTCAACTACACGCCTTACCTGCTTCCGCTGACCGTTTTCTTTCTGGCTCTAAGCCTCGCCTCGCTCGCTTATCGGGCCCGCAATCGTTGGGGTTATAGGCCATTCATTCTAGGCCTGCTGGCGGCCGCTATGGTGATAGTCGGCAAATTTGTCTTTGATTCGGATATGGCCTTCTATTCAGGCGCCGCGTTTTTGGTGTGCGCGTCGTTCTGGAATGCATGGCCGAAATCATTAAGCGGTTCGTGTCCTGTTTGTGCTCCAAACGAACTGCTATCCATCAGCGAGCACAAAAAACCTTAGAAATGAGTAAAGATTATGAATACAAAACGCAAGATTGAAATCTTTAGCGCGGACTGTCCCTTGTGCGAGGAGACAGTAGAACTGGTCAAGCGAATCGCCTGCCCAGCGTGTGAAATTACCGTGCTGGACATGAAGGATGCGGCTGTGGCCGATCGTGCTAAAAGCCTGGGCGTTCGGACTGTGCCGGCTGTCGCGGTCGACGGCAAGCCTGCCGAGTGCTGCATCGGGCGCGGTCCGGATGAAGCCGCTTTGCGGACAATGGGAATAGGACAGCCTTGAGCCGCGCGTAGGCATGCGCGGCTCAATCCGTCGGGAGCGGATTGGGCCAAGGAATCAAGTCAACCAAACGCGAGATCAAGTCCACCATTTCTGCTGACGCTCCATTTCGTGCTAGCGTTGTTGTCTTCAGGTAATGTCTCGGTTTTTTGCAGTATGAAACCATATAGGTTATTTGGTTATTTTCAGCTCCTTTAGGAACGGGGATTCAATAACTCCGGAACTTTGAGTTGTAAATTAAGTTAGGAATTTTTATCTGTCCCGGGAACGCCAAGCCCTATGAGGTGAAAAGGGGCGACCGCGATTGATGCGCTTCACTGCGTCGCCCGCCAACAGTAGGCGCTTTAGGCGAAGCATTGGGTTAGCTGGCAAATGATTTGCAACCAATAAATCATGGTAACGGCGTAATTTTTTCTTGTACGTCTGAATAGCCTTCAATTAGAATTAAAACATGGCTATATTCCGCAACCTGACATTTCAGCGCGTACTGAGTTTGATCTTCTTATGCACTGCGCTGCTTTCACAGACGCAGATACTTTATGCCTGTGAGCTAATGGATGGCAAACCGAAACTGGTTTGCTGTTGCGGCGAGTCCATGTCTGATGGTTGCCCGATGAGTGAATCTTGCGCCATGCATGCAAATACCGATGAAGGCCATTGTTGTGAGGTGAGTCAGGATTCATTAACGGATGATGTAGTCATGACGCACAGCTCCTCAATGGTTGATTTCCTGACCTTGTTGCTGGACGGGCCACAGCCTCCGCCGGTCATTGACTATCAGGAATTACTATCCGCTTCTCTGCAAGCCACTCTAGGGCTTGCAATCCCTCCGTATGAACCGCTGCTACTGGGTAGCGGCAAACAAACGTATCTGCTCACCCGTCGTCTTCGACTATAAACCGGGTTCTCTCTTTACACACATCTGTTCACCCGCAACTTTAAGCGGGTGTGTGTCTGATGTAACACGCCCACTGTAAAACACCTGATCCCTTTTTGCGCCTTCCAGACCACCGGTCTGTATGGCGACGAAGGACATTATCCGTATTTGCAGAGTTGGTTTACATCTGAATTGATTTATTCATAAGAGACTCTCATGAAATCTAACTATCATCCTGTCTGTTTGATGTTACTGGTTTTGGTTCTAAGCCAGGCAACAAACTCACTTGCCGCTGAAGCCATTTTTAATCAGGCCGGCGAATCATCCCGGACTGTCCCTGCCCACCCCCCTTCGGGTGCTTCGCATGCAAATCCTCTCCAGGCGGATTTGTCATTCCGGGCTATCCCTGCCCGTCCCCCTTCGGACGCTTTGCGTGCAAATCCGCTTCAGGCGGACTTGTCATTGTCATCAACGCAATTGGTATCCGCCGTACTGGCTGCAAACCCGCAACTGGAAGTTGTCCAGGCAATCTGGCAGGCAACGTCCAGCCGGATCGAGCAGGAATCCGCTCTGGATGATCCCTTGCTGGTGCACAGTATGGCGCCGCAGACGATCGGCAATCAGCGAACCGGCTTTTCACAGAGTACTGAAATCTCGCAGAAAATACCCTGGCCGGGAAAACTGCGTCTGCGTGGGGAAGTGGCGGGCTTTGAAGCCGATGCGGCTAATGAAAATATTGCAGTCTTGCGTCTGGTACTATCCTCTACGGCTAAATCGTTATTCGCAGACTGGTATTACATTCATCAGGCCATTGAGATTAACCGGATTAACCAGACCCTGTTGACTGAATTCCGGGACATTGCCGTCACCCGTTACAGTACCGGTCAGGCCAGTAAACAGGATGCCTTGAGCGCCGAAGTGGAGATTGCATTGCTTGAGCATCAGGCTATTGTACTCGAACGCGAACGACGAACGCTTCTTGCCCGCCTCAATACGCTGCTTAATCGCCTGCCCGGCGAGTCCATTCCGCCTCCTTTGGAGTTGCCTGAGATCAGGGCACTACCTGATGTAAAATCATTACACGACAACGCCCTGCAAACACGACCTGAACTTAAAGAGCTGGCGGCGCGCATTCAGGCGTCCAAAAGCCAAACCGAACTGGCGAAAAGAGCATACTATCCCGATTTAAATCTGTCAGCGGGCTATAACAGTTTTTGGGATAAAAACGAACAGCGTTTTATCCTGGGTGTCGGGATCAACCTTCCGCTGGATCAAAGCAAACGTCATGCCGCCGAAGATGAGGCGCGGGCCAGGATGAAACAGGCCGAGTGGAACAGCATTGATCTTGTCGCAAAGATCGGGGAAGAGGTGCAGATCGCCTATGACCGTACCGATGAGAGCATGCATGTGTTCCAGCTGTATCAAAATAAGCTGCTGCCGCTGGCCGATGAAAATCTCGAAGCCGCAAAAGCGGATTATCAGGCAGGCAGGGGCGATTTTCTGACGCTGATCAGCAGCGAGAAAAATCGCATGCAGACCCAGTTGCAAACTGAGCAGGCGCTGGCCGATACCCATCGCCACCTTGCCGAGCTTGAACGCGCAGTGGGCAGCCTTGAACCTTTATCCGCACTCAATCAGATCGTGAGTAAAGCCCCATGAAACGAACAAACAAAATTCAGCTATTTTTAGCGGCCGCAAGCTTATTGGTTTTATCCGGCAGCCTCATTATTTTTTTCACGCATAAGACTGACAAAGCGGACGCTATTCAAAATAGTGGGCAAAACCATCCGGCCGGACCCTTCAACGTACAGGTGGCGCTGGAACCCGAAAAACCCAGAATCGGCAATAACCAAATAACCCTTGTTGTCCGCGACCAGGATAACCGGCCGGTCACCGATGCCGCCATTCAGGCGGTGGCGGAAATGCCGGCCATGGGCGCCATGGCGGCCATGCCCATACCCATCGAAATTAAAAGCGTGAAACCGGGAGTTTATCAAGGCCAATTCGAACTGCCGATGGCTGGCGCCTGGCCGTTGACGTTGACGATAGACTCCACTACGAAGGGGCAGGCCCGACTCACTTTCGATATGGGCACCAGTCGGAAAGGCATGTCTTTGACGTCGGCAACCCCTGGCGATAGCGCGCCGCAACCCAACGCTACAACCGCCTCGCCGGCGTCAACATTCACGGTGGACGCTTACCGTCGCCAGCTGATCGGCGTCACCACCGGCAAGGTGATGCACCGGAAGCTCATTAAAACAATCCACTCCCCCGCTCAGATCACCTATGACGAAACCCGCCTTACCGACGTCAGCCTCAAATTTGACGGCTGGATCGGCCGGCTTGACGCCGATTATGTGGGCAAGCCGGTAAAAAAAGGGCAAGCGTTATTCACCGTTTACAGTCCGGAACTGGTCTCGACCCAGGATGAGTATCTTGACAGCTTGCGGCGCAGCCGAACCGGTCCAGGCAGTCTTACCGCCGCGGCCTATCGCCGCTTGACCCTTTGGGGCATTGACGCCACCCAGATCCGAGCCCTGGAGCGACGCGGACAGGCGGCGGAATATGTGCCGATCCTGTCGCCGGTCACCGGCACCATCATCGAAAAGCACATCGTGCCTGGCACGGCTTTCAAGGCGAGTGCAACGTTGTTGCGCATTGCCGATTTGTCCACGGTCTGGATCGAAGGCCAGGTCTACGAGTCCGAACTGCCCTGGGTCAAGGTCGGCATGAAGGCCGAGTTCGTGCTGGAGGATGCGCCCGATTCCCCCTTGACTGGCAAAATCACCTTCATCGAGCCGACGGTGGAAAATAAAACCCGCACGGCGCGCGTGCGCGTGGAATTGCCCAATCCCGATGGCGTGCTGCGCCCCGACCGCTATGCCCGGCTGAATCTGCGGATCGATCTGGGGGAACGCCTGGCCGTTCCGGAACAGGCGGTAATTTACGCAGGGAAAAGCCGTGTCGTTTTTGTCGATCTCGGTGACGGGCGCTTGTTGCCCAAAAAAATCAGGACAGGGCTTAGAAACGATGACTTTATCGAGGTGCTTGACGGTTTGGCGGCCGGTGATGTGATTGTCACTTCCGGTAATTTCCTGATTGCCTCGGAAAGCAAACTCAAAGCGGGGCTGGAACAATGGTGAATGAACATAACACGGTTAGCGTCGGCCCTATTCAACGAGTGATTGCCTACTGCGCACGCAATGCGTTTGCCACCCTGCTATTGGTCGCCATCTGTGCTTTTTGGGGCTACCGGGCCTTAATCAGCACACCGTTGGACGCCATCCCTGATCTGTCCGATGTACAGGTCATTATCTACACGGACTGGCCCGGACGCAGCCCCGATCTGGTCGAGGATCAGATTACGTATCCGCTCACCACTACGCTGCTGGCGGCGCCCAAAGTCCAGTTTGTGCGCGGTCAAAGCTTTATGGGGCTAAGTTTTGTTTATGTCATTTTCGAGGAAGGCACCGACATCTACTGGGCGCGTTCGCGGGTGATTGAATACCTCAATTCAGCGGCGGCCAAGCTGCCCGAAGCCGTGCGGCCTACGCTGGGGCCGGATGCCACCGGCGTGGGCTGGGTCTTTGAATATGCGCTGGTCGATAAATCCGGCCATAATAACCTGGCGCAGCTTCGTAGCCTGCAGGACTTTAAGCTGCGTTATTGGCTGGAGTCGGTTGAAGGCGTGGCGGAAGTCGCCTCCCTTGGCGGCTTTGAGAAGGAATATCAGGTCACTGTCGATGCCGACAAGCTGGCTACCTATGGCATAACTATAAACCAGGTCGCACAGGCCATCCGCCGCTCCAATAATGATGTCGGCGGACGGGTGCTGGAGATCGCGGGTCATGAACATATTATCCGCGGGCGCGGTTATATCCACGCCGTTGCCGACATCGAGCGCATCGCCCTGGGCGCGAGCAAGGCGGGTGTTCCCGTCACTGTCGGCACTGTAGCCCAAGTCAGTCTTGGCCCGGCGTTGCGGCGGGGACTGGCGGAACTGGACGGCGAAGGCGAAACGGTGGGCGGCATTGTCGTCATGCGCTACGGCGAGGACGCACTCAATGTCATCGAACGGGTTAAGCAACGTCTTGAAGACATTAAGAAGTCTTTGCCGCAAGGGGTTGAGATTGTCACCACCTACGATCGCTCGGATTTGATCGAACGGGCGATCGCAACGCTCAAGGATACCCTGATCGAGGAAATGATTGTGGTCTCCTTGGTCATCATGGCGTTTTTACTGCATTTTCGCTCGGCCCTGATCGCCATCCTGACCTTGCCTATCGCTATTTTGCTGGCTTTTATTCCTATGTCGATGCAGCATATGACCGCCAATATCATGTCACTGGGCGGTATTGCCGTGGCTATCGGCGCCATGGTCGATGCCGCCATCACCCTTATCGAGAACATCCATAAACGCCTGGAAAATCAGGAGGAAATCGCCGAATCCGAACGCCGTGCGGTCATTATCCACGCCATGCAGGAAGTGGGGCCGAGTATCTTTTTCGCCTTGCTGATTATTACCGTCTCCTTTCTGCCGGTATTCGCACTGGAAGGCACGGAAGGCCGGCTTTTCAAACCTCTGGCTTTCACCAAGACCTATTCCATGGGATTTGCCGCCCTGCTTGCCGTTACCTTGATTCCCGCTTTGTCGGTACTCTTGATTCGCGGCAAAATACGCGGCGATAAAAACAGGCTCACCCGAATTATGATTGACATATACAGTCCGGTAGTTCACTTTGCGCTGCGTTTTCGCGGCTGGGTCATCGGGGTTTCGGTGCTCTCGTTGCTGCTGACCGTTCCGGTTTTTTTCAAACTGGGCAATGAGTTCATGCCGCCGCTCAACGAAGGCAGCATCTTGTATATGCCCACAGCGCTGCCGGGAATGTCCATCACCGAAGCGGGAAAGGTGCTGCAATCGATGGACAGGCAACTGAAGACTTTTCCGGAAGTGGAACGGGTGTTCGGCAAGATTGGCCGTTCCACCAGCCCGACCGACCCTGCGCCCTTGTCGATGGTGGAAACCGTCATTACCTTGAAACCGATGGATCAGTGGCGCAAGGACATGAGCTGGGACGGGCTGATTGCCGAAATGGACGCAACCATGCGCTATCCCGGTATGCCCAATATCTGGTGGATGCCCATCCAGACCCGTACCGAGATGCTGGCAACCGGCATTCGCGCCGGTCTCGGCATTAAGGTTTTCGGCGATGACCTGGCGACGATCGAGTCTGCCGCCCTGCGCATCGAGCACGCACTTCAGGATGATGATCGCACCCGGCCCTTTACCCGCAGCGCCTTTGCCGAACGGCTGACCGGCGGTTACTATCTCGATTTCACGATAGACAGGGACAAAATCGCCCGCTATGGCTTGACCGTCGATGCTGTGGAAGACGTTATTAGTACCGCCATCGGCGGACTGACGGTGTCTCAAACCATCGAGGGACGTGCACGCTATGGCATCAACCTGCGCTATGCCCGCGACTTTCGCGACAACCCTGAAGCCTTGAACCGGGTATTGGTGCCGACACCCGACGGCGCGCAAATCCCCCTCGGCCAGCTGGCCCGGCTTGAATTTGTCACAGGTCCCCCCATGCTGCGCAATGAGGACGGTTTTATGGTTTCCTTTGTGCTGGTGGATGTCAAAGGCATCGGCATCGCCGATTATGTCGATCTGGCGCGGCAGGTGGTCCATGAAAAGGCGGCTATCCCGCAAGGCGTCAGGGTAGAGTGGGCCGGGCAGTTCAAGTACTTTGAGCGGGCCATGGCCAAACTCAAGGTGCTGGTGCCTTTAACCCTGGCGATTGTGTTTTTGATGCTGTTCCTTAATCACGACTCGATCGGCGAAACCTTGATTATTCTGCTGGCCATTCCGTTTTCGCTGATCGGCGCCGTGTGGCTTTTGTACTTACTTGAATACAATCTGAGCATTGCGGTCTGGGTGGGCATGATTGCGCTGGCCGGTCTCGCCGCCGAGATGGGCGTACTGATGCTGCTCTATCTGGACTTAAGCTGCCGCCAACGCAGCGCGGAAAACCGCTTGCAGTCCCGGCAGGATCTCACCGAGGCGATTGTTGAAGGCGCTGCGCGTCGCATACGCCCGAAGCTGATGACCGGCATGACTACACTGATAGGCCTGACCCCTATCCTGTGGAATACAGGAACCGGCGCCGATGTGATGAAGCGGATCGCCGCGCCGATGGTGGGGGGAATCATCTCTGCCTTGCTGATGGTGCTGATTGTTTTTCCGGCGGTATATTCTTATTGGAAGGGTTGGCGGCTCAAGTCCTAGGAGCGATTACAGGCAAAAGAATTTAGCCTTGACTCTGGAGTAGGGTTCAGGGTTTATGATTTGAAGCATTGGAGTTAAGGCTATGAATACCATGACTATCGGGCAAATTGCGCGCAATTCCGGAACCCCATTGAAACCATACGGTTTTATGAGCGGGAAGGGTTGATCGAAAAACCGCCCCGGACAGAATCCGGCTATCGGAACTATCAGCCGGACGTTATTTCCCGTTTGAGCTTCATTAGGCAGGCCAAGTCGCTTGGGTTTTCCCTGATGGAAATCAAGGAACTGCTTTCCCTCAAGTTTAGCCCTGAAACGAACTGCGGCGATGTGAGGAGTCGGGCCGAGATAAAGATTCTCGACATCGAACATAAGATCGATAGCCTGCAAAGAATGAAGCTGGCGCTGGTCAAATTGGTCACCGCGTGTCCTGGCAGCGGACCTGTCAGTGAATGTCCCATATTGGAAGCCATGGAAACGAAGAAGTTAGGATGAGGAAAACAAAATGAGTCAGCAAACCCGGTGTATGAAGTTGTTTTCCGCGCCGAAATCATTAAGCGGTTCGTGTCCTGTTTGTGTTCCAAACGGACCGCTATCCATCAGCGAGCACAAAAAACCTTAGAAAGAGTAAAGACCATGAATACAAAACGTAAGATTGAAATCTTTAGTGCGGACTGTCCCTTGTGCGACGAGACAGTAGAACTCGTCAAGCAAATCGCCTGCCCATCGTGTGAAATTACCGTGCTGGACATGAAGGATTCGGCTGTAGCTGATCATGCCAAAAGCTTAGGCGTTCAATCGGTGCCAGCCCTCGCAATCGACGGCAAGCTTGCCGAATGTTGCGTCGGGCGCGGGCTGGATGAAGCCGCTTTGCGAGCAATGGGGATAGGACAACCTTGAACCGTGTGCAGTCAAATAGGGTGGGCAGGCGTCTTTTTGCCCGCCCTCCCCATGAACACCCGCATCGCGAGCCATTCGGACAAACCGTAACGTTTGTTCACATGGATGTAAGGTTTACCATTCAAGCATCTACAACCGCACGGAGGTTTCTATCATGAAAAATTTTTGGCAACGAACAGTTCTTGTCCTGGGTCTGGTGCTGATGTCAGTGAGCGCGTTTGCCGCGCAACAGGCCTACAAACTTCGCGTGGACGGGCTTGCATGCCCGTTCTGCGCCTATGGCGTCGAGAAAAAATTAAACGCCATCAAAGGCGTTCAGCGGATTGGAGTGGATATCGCCACCGGCATCGTGACCGTCACAATGGCTGAGGGGGCAACTCTCGATGAAGCTACTGCGAAACAAGCCGTCAAGGATGCCGGTTTTACTCTACGCGGGTTTGAGCCGATGCCGGCTACGCATACCCAATAGGGCCACATCATCAAGAGATTCGTACCCCTCCTCATCGTTCTTGCCGCATTGAACACGGTCGGCATCGCGTGGAGCGCTCCCATCACCTTCAATACCGCACTCCCGGTCTACGAGGGCGGCTGGGTCCTGCGCGAGCAATTCGTCTTCAGCAAAAACGCCGACGATCCTACGCCCGCCAACCGCGACTTGGAGGCTGTGGGGGGAGTATCCGTACTGGGCTACGGGTTGACCCGAGACCTCGCATTATTCGGCGTGCTGCCCTATTTTGACAAGGACCTCGACCTGAAAATGGGCGGGCAGAGCATTAACCGCGGCAAGCAGGGGTTCGGCGATCTCACGGTGTTTGGCCGCTACACCGTATACGAAAACAACGCTCCGGGGCGCACTTTTCGCATCGCGCCGTTCCTGGGCGTGGAAGCGCCGACCGGCAAGGACGACGCGCGGGACGCTTTGGGCCGTCTTCCGCCGCCGGTGCAACCCGGCTCCGGCTCGTGGGACGTGCTCGGCGGCGCCGTCCTCACCTACCAAACCCTTAACTTTCAGATCGACAGCCAACTGAGCTACAAAGCCAACCGCAAAGCCAACGGCTTCGAATTCGGCGATGTTTTTAAAGCCGACGCCTCGCTCCAGTATCGGCTGTGGCCACGCAAACTCGGCAGCGGCGTTCCGGCTTTCCTCTATGGCGTTCTGGAAGCCAATCTCGTCCATGCCGACAAAAACCGGGGCAGTGGCACGACGGACCCGAATTCGGGAGGCACCACGCTGTTTCTGTCGCCCGGACTCCAATATGTGACCAAAAAATGGATCGTCGAGGCCGGCGTGCAGGTGCCCGTTGCCCAGAACCTCCACGGCACGGCGCTCAAGAATGATTACATTTTCAACGCGGGTTTCCGCATCAACTTCTGAGGAGATATCCGGGTATGAAGCCGACGACCGTTCTGAAGATATTCCGTTACCTTGTCATCGTTCTTGCGCTCCTCATTGCGGGCGGCTGGCTTGCGTTCGCGCCCTCGGCGCAGGAGCCGCCTTATCAATTTGTGTCCGCGTGGGGCGAAAAAGGCGGCAGTCCGGGGCAGTTTAATGACCCGACCGGAATCGCCGTGACCGACAGCGAGGTGTTCGTCTCCGATGCCAGGAACGGCCGGATACAGGTGTTCGACTTGGACGGCCACTTCAAACGCCAATTCGGCACGCCGGGGAATGAACCGGGCCAACTCGGCCGGCCGATGAATATCACTGTCTATGGCAACGAGCTTTATGTTGCCGAGTATTTCAACGACAGGGTGCAAGTGTTCGGGCTGGACGGCACGCCCAAGCGGATCATAGGCAAGACAGGTGGCGGCCCCGGCGAGTTCAACGCGCCCGGGGGCGTCGCCGTGGCGCCCAACGGCGATCTGTTCGTCGCTGATTTCTACAATCAGCGCATTCAACAGCTCAAAGCCGACGGCAGTTTCGTGCGGCAGTGGGGCACGACGGGCAAGATCGGCATTTGGGCGGGACAGTTCAATTATCCTACCGACGTCGCCCTCGCCCCCGACGGCAGGCTTTATGTGGCGGACGGCTATAACGACCGTATTCAGGTATTCGGTTCGGATGGCGATTTCCAGCGCAAATGGGGCGGACCGTTCGCGATGAACATTTTCGGTCCATTCAACGGCTGGTTCGCGACGGTAACGCGAGTAACCGTTGATCAGTCAAGCAACGTATTCGTCGCTGACTTCTACAACCATCGGGTTCAGAAATTCAGCGCCGACGGGGAATTCCTGACGAGCTTCGGCGCCAAGGGCCAAGGCCCTGGTCAGTTCAATCATGCGATCGCGGTGGCGGTGACAACTGACGGCATAGTATTTATTGCCGACTTCGGCAACAACCGAATAGAGAAATGGAGGCGAGATAATTAGGGGGCAAAAGAACCCAAACCTCGTTTTAACTACAGCCTGATGTAGAATTTGTACCAAGGTGCCTCTATGGATGGAAATCTGCGGCCAATGATAACCGCTGCCCAGTCCTCGGGCTTCTCTCCAAATTTGCTGGCCTCGCTTGGTGTAATAAACCAATTCAGAAGTGACTACGCTGGCTGCTGTCAACTTATCAAGTAGCCCTAACTCGGCCAACTCTCTCATGGCATGGGGCAAAATATTAACGCCGACTCCTAATTCATCGACTGACAGGGAGGATTCAAATATATCAATATCATGGATTCCAGCATCCAGCATTGATAGTGCTAATGTGAGTCCACCGACGCCAGCTCCGATAATGGCTATTTTCATAATATTACCTATAAAATTAATTGGGTGATTTTTGTGGTTAAAAAATTAAGTCACTTTTATGTGAATTATTTTCTGTGATTTTTTAATTCATCACAG
The DNA here is from genome assembly GCF_000746145.1 of Methylobacter sp. BBA5.1. Lineage (NCBI taxonomy): Bacteria > Pseudomonadati > Pseudomonadota > Gammaproteobacteria > Methylococcales > Methylococcaceae > Methylobacter > Methylobacter sp. BBA5.1. The sequence goes on along the minus strand of NZ_JQKS01000013.1, from coordinate 77,545 downwards.
GACAGTACATAATTGCCAATACTCAGACATATAGCTTGAAAAATAAAGCGACGTGTATTGAAACAGTGATATTTATTTCATCGGCACCTCAATACAAAGCACTTCTGATTGTTCACAGGCACCAATAGATAGCCTGTCTTCATCTGTTATTCCTATTCCATCTCTTTTGTTTAAGTGTTGTGAGCCAATACTTACCTTGCCAGAGATAATGAAAAAATAAACGCCATTATTCTCATTGTATTTTTCATAATTAATAAGTTGGCCGGCATCTATTCTGGCAAAAGAGAAAAAGGCATCTTGATTAATACCCACAGAATTCATAGTCCCAATAGTCCCCATAGGGGCAATAATTAATTGGAAATGATTGTCTATTTTTCGCTCGTTAATTTTTATTCGGTCATATTGTGGAATAATATTCAGTGTTTTTGGCATCACCCATATTTGCAGGAAATTAACTTCTTCATGCTCGGAATTATTATATTCAGAGTGAGTAATTCCTGTACCTGCGGATATAACTTGTATTTCACCAGCCTCAATAATTTGTTTGTTTCCCATGCTGTCCTGATGCCTTAATGAACCTGCTAGTGGGATGGATATTATTTCCATATTTCGATGAGGGTGTGTTGCAAACCCGGCAGAAGACTGAACAATATCATCATTAATAACTCGTAATAAACCAAAGCCCATTCGTTCAGGGTTATAGTAACCAGAAAAGCTAAAGGTATGGCGGCTATATAGCCACCCATGTTTTGATGCTCCCCTGGAATCTGCAACATCTAGCATTCTGGACATTGTTCTAACGCGCCTTGATGATTAAACATATCAGCTACCCTGATGTCATTCAGATCCAATTGCCCGGGTCTGTTCCATGCCTCTTTCATCGCCTTTCCGATTGTTACAAACATTGAAATCACATGATCTTCGGGCAGCTTGATCAGCTTGGCAACTTCATTAAAATCAAACCCGATCATAGGACATGAGTCATAACCCATGGACTTAGCTGCCAGCATTAAAGTTTGAGCCGCAATGCCGCATGACCTCATAGCTTCATCACGTTGCACTTGAGGGTTATTTTTGTAGTAGTCTTCCATTACAGGCAGTACATAATCCTGTGCTTCTTTAGGTGCATTTTTCCAGTAACGACTAGGTGCTTTATTCCATGCCTTTAAATCAGCGCACAAAATAATTAATAGAGATGAATCGGTTACTTGTGGCTGCCCATAAGCAGCTTTACTGATTTTATTTCTCAAATTAGTATCACTAACGATTACAAACCTCCAGTTTTGAGCATTAAATGCAGTGGGTGACAACATAGCCAAAGAAATTAATTGTTCTTTTTCAAAACTTGTCATTTGAAAGTTTGGGTCAAACTGCTTAATAGAACGTCTGCTTTTAATTGCTTCTAATGTATTCATGCTGTATCGGGTTAGTTGAATACGGACTGATTGGCTTCGATATAGCTCCGCATGGTTGTCAGCTGTCTCCCCAGTAATTGTTCACCATCCGGCGAGACCTGGGCAGCCTGGTTGGAAGCGAAGACCTCGAACAGTTCCAGCAGCCCTTTGGCCTGCCATTCCGGCCAGCCGGAGTCGAGCAGGGAACTGAGCGTCGTATCTTTATCGGGAGAGATATATTCCACCGCTTTGCCGGTTACGTCGCTGAAGATCTGTGCCATATCTTTGCCAGAAAGCAGCTCGGGGCCGGTGATGTTGTAGACCTTGCCCTCGTGCCCGTTGGTGCACAAGATTTTGGTTGCGATATCACCGATATCTGCGATGTTCAAAGGAGCAAACTTGCCGTCGCGAATGCCGAAGTAGAAGGCGCCCTGCTTGATACCATCCGCCCAGCCGGGGAAGTTTTCTTGAAAGAAAATGGTGCGCAGATGGGTCCATTTTAGACCCGATGCCTCGAGGTATTTCTCGCCATAGCGAAACTGCTTGGCGAACAGGATGGCTTCATATTCAGCTCCGACCACCGAGTAGAAGAGCACATGCTTTACAGAACCGGAAGTCACAGCGGCGTCAATCGCATTCTTGGCATGCTCTTCGCGATTTTCGACATTACCGATAATCAGGAACAGCTTTTGAATGCCATTGAAGGCTGCTGGAAGGGTTTCAGGCTGATCCAGATCGAGGATGACGGTCTCGATGTTCGGGAACTGCTCCATCAGAGCCTTGGCCTTGGCCTCGGTCCGCACGCCTGCCCGGATGATGTACTTGTCCTGATGCTTTTCTGTCAGTGACTTGATGGTAACGACACCGTTTTGTCCAGCAGCGCCAATGATTAACAGGGTTGGTTTGATCATCATAATATCCTCTTAAATGTTAAACAATTTGAAATGTCAAGGTCATTATAGAGTTGCCTAAAAGAATAAAAAGCGATAAATTCTGCTTAATAGATTCAAAATATTTGAATAATAAACCCGAACAGACAGCATGAAATATCCTATCACCCTCGATGCGCTGGAAGTGCTGGATGCGATTGATCGAAAAGGCAGTTTTGCAGCAGCGGTTAATGAACTGTTCCGGGTTCCTTCGGCCATCTCTTATACCGTACAGAAACTGGAACAGGACCTGGATGTGGTCTTGTTTCGCAAGGAAGGCAGAAAAGCCGTATTAACGCAGGCCGGAAAAGTACTGCTTGAACAAGGCCGGGAAATTCTGGAAGCAACGGAACGCTTGGCTATAGCCACGAAAAAAACCCATAGCGGTTGGGAACCTGTTTTCAATATCGCGATAGATTCAATTTTGAGTTTTGATTTCATCTATCCATTAATAGCCAGGTTTTACGAGGTACTGCCGGATATTGAAATCAATATTTATGAAGAAGTATTAGGCGGCGCGCAAGAAGCGATAACCAGTAATCGAGCTGATCTGGTAATAGGCGTAGCCGCCGAACCCACGCCGAGTCAGAGTGTTAAATATCAAAAGATTCAGCAGATTGAATGGCTTTTCGCCGTTGCGCCGGGGCATGAGCTGACCCAAGCGCCACTGCCGCTATCCCGGCAGCTGATTGAGCAACACCGTTTTATCGTGGTAAGGGATTCGTCCAGAAACCAGGCGCCACAAAGCCATCGCGTATTCAGCAAGCGTCCGGTATTGAGCGTGCCATCGGTGACGGAAAAAATACACGCCCTGTGCTTGGGTTTAGGTGTCGGTTTTTTACCGGCTCACCGGATTCAGGATGTACTTGAACAAGGTCTGCTTATCGCGCTGCCGGTAGAAAACACGATACCGATAGAGACTTGCCACATGGCCTGGAAAACAACAAATAAAGGTAAAGTCTTGAACTGGTTTATTGAGTATCTATCCCGGCATGATTTCACTTTGTAGTGGTCAAGTTTTTTCTGACACCGAAATAGATTATTCATCTGCCATTTTTCGTTCAAAGACGTTGGCAAGCAGTGCTAAAAATGCAAAACACCAACCGGTTAAACGTCTACCCGGCGAGAGGGACTGATCGGAATATTGCTGCGTTAAAGAGGTAGCACAAGATGTGTTATCGCATTCGGATAAGTGGCCTATTTTATTTAAACTTGTTTTCATTGCTCCGCCTTTCTTTGTTTCACAAAAAACCATTATTTTTCCGGATGGATCGCCGATTGCATCTCTTCTGTCTTGCATTCATCATCCGCACAGGCAGGCCTTCCCGGCCCGCTCATGGTTAATTCTCCAGACTGGAGAATATCGATCTCGCAGGTAACTCGCATTTGAGCGCCACCATTTCCCGCAGCACCGCTTCCTCGGCAATAAAAGCCTCCACCGCCGAAGGGTCGAACTGAGTTCCCGACCGCTTGAGAATTTCCCGCTTCGCTGTATCGTAATCGCTCCCTTTTCGGTAAGGACGATTGGAAGTTATGGCGTCCAACGTGTCGATGACGGCGAACAAGCGAGCACCGAGGGGAATCGTTTCTCCGGCCAAGCCCCCCGGATAACCGCTGCCATCATAACGTTCCTCGTGATTGAGAATAATCTCCGCGGCTTCCTGCATGAACGGCAAACGGACTACGATGGCGTGTCCTTTTTCAGGGTGGGTGCGCATTTCCGCCCATTCGTTTTCGTCGAGCGAGCCTTCTTTCAGCAAAATGGCATCCGCGATGCCGATTTTACCGATGTCGTGCAAAAGCGCGCCCCAATAGCATTGTCGCAACCGCATGGGATCGGAAATGAAACGCCGCGCCAGCACTAGAGTATGACAGGCCACCCGTTTGGAATGCAGGCCGGTTTCATGTTCGCGAAGATCGAGCATCTCTACCAAAGCCTCGGCGAATGCCGAATACACGTCGTCTGGCCAAGAAGCCGCCTTGCGTCCGTCCAGAAAACAATTCTCGCAGCAGCAACGGCCGCCGCTGGCGATATGCAGTTGCCTACCGATCCGGCGCCCGCAACTCGTACAGGTTAAATCCGATGTATTGGCCATGATCCGCCTTTCTTTGTTTCAATTCACATACTGCAACAGCCCATATATTCACCAAAAACACCGGCATAATTTGTTTGCCACGCTAAACGCGCAATGAAATAGTGCGGATCTTTATTGAATACCTCCAGGCAATGAGGGCAGCGACAAAACGCAACCGGTTTGCCGTTAAAATTTATTGCCACTGTGGCATTAACCGGTTTTTCCGCCAAACAAACAGGGCAAACCGTCAAACCGTCTGTTTCGGCCAGGCATGCTTCAGGGGCGGTTATGAATATTTCCAGACACCCCTTACAACAAAACCAGTATTGCTTCCCTACATGGTTATGTTGAACGGCTTTTTTCTTGGGGATGCCTAATCTGACTAATGAACATCCGCAAGCCGGGCAAATGGGGGTTTCCATCGTTTGTTACCGGTCTTCGATCTTGCATTCGTCATCCGCACAGGCAGGGCTGTTGCTTCCGATCATAAAATCCCAGACATTGGCGACGACAAAAAGCGCAAGCCCTATATAGACCAGCATCACGGCGACCGGCAATATCCCCGTCACGGTAAGCCCTAAGCCGACGGTACTGACCGATGCGCCGATGCTGCCGGTCCAGAACGCGAGCATCGCTTCCTCCGAGGGTGCTGCATGTCTCCTCGCGGAACGATAAAGCGTCCATAAATTTAAAGCGGCGAACCCCACAAACATCGGCAACAAAAAGGCGTCGTTTATCAGAAAGCCAAGCCCGACGGCAGCCACGGCGCTGAGCACAACAGTGACGCCAAGACAGCAGGCCGCGGCAACTGCGGCGCCGAACAAACCGCCATATTGACTTAATTTTTCATTCATTTTAATGCTCCACAATATTTTGCTTAAAGCGAGACCACAAAATGTTGCTTCAGGCTTTGTTCAAAACAATTCAATCTATTCCGGCATGCTTCAATATACTGAGTCAATTCAGCCAAACTTATTTCCATAGCGTCATCATCCCTGTTTGCACGAGCTTCCAATAAACGGTCGATCTGCTCTAATGGAACACCTACATCGCGAGCCATTCGAATAAACCGCAACCGTTCAATCACCGGCTCGTAAAACAAGAACATTCCCCCGGCTGTTCTGACGCTAACCTGAATCAAGCCGCGATCGATATAGGTTCTAATACAATGAACGCTGATACCGGTTTGCTTTGCCAGGGTCGAGAGCCTGATCAGCTTGTCATCCTTAAAACAGGCATTCATCCTTAGCCCGCGCAACAGGAGAGTTCTTTCACGTCCTTGCTAAATGTTTGCGCGCACAGTTTGATGCCTTCCACCATCGTCAAATACGGAAACAATTGCCCGGCCAGATCTTCTATCGTCATCCGGTTATGGATGGCCAATACCGCCGTCTGTATCATCTCGCCCGCTTCCGGCGCCAGGATTTGCGCGCCAAGCAAACGTCCGCTGCCCGCTTCCATGACCAGTTTGACAAAGCCTCGGATTTCAAAATTAGCCAGGGCGCGCGGCACATTTTCCAACGGCAACAGACAGCTGTCGGTTTCTATATTCTTCAGGTGCGCTTCGGCTTCACTCAAGCCAACGGTGGCCATTTGCGGTTCGGTAAACATTACCGCCGGCATCGCCGACAGATTGATGGCTGCATCGCCGCCGGTCATATTGATGGCGGCGCGGGTTCCGGCGGCTGCGGCAACATAAACAAACTGCGGCTGGTTAGTGCAATCGCCGGCGGCATAGATATGCTCGACATTGGTGCGCATGTGATCGTCAATACTGATAGTGCCATCCTTATTGACCTTAACCCCAGCTTTTTCCAGACCCAGACTTTCCGTATTAGGCGGCCTACCGGTGGCAATCAGCAAATGGTCTCCGATAAGAATTTGGCCTGACCTGATTTTCAGGGTAAATTTTCCTGAACCGAACAAACTCTTTTTATAGCTCACGGCTTCTGGCTGAGTATTGGTTAGGATGTTCATGCCTTCCTCTTCCATGACGGCTTGCAATACCGAGCCTATTGCGGGATCTTCCCGATACATGAGCGTATGGCGAGCCAGCAGCGTTACTTTCGACCCCAGCCGCAAAAAGGCTTGCGCCAGTTCCAGGGCGACTATCGCTGAACCAATGACGATCAAATGCTCCGGTAGTTTTTCCGCCACCAATGCTTCGGTGGATGTCCAGTAAGGCGTGCCCGCCAGTCCCGGAATGGGCGGTATGCCCGGAGACGATCCGGTGGCAATAAGAAAGCGGTCGGCTGTAATTTCGGTGAATTCGCCATGTTCCCGATCGACAATGAGCGTATCGGCGTTTTTAAACCGTGCCTGCCCTTTGATCAGATTAATCTCCGGATGGGTTGCTAAAATATTTTCATATTTGGCCGCTCTGAGTTCGTCGACTCTCGCTTGCTGTTGGGCAACCAGTTGCTTGCGGTTTATCACCGGTTGTTGTTTTTTAATGCCGGCAAAAGCGTGATTTTTTTGTAAATAGGCAATATGCGCCGCGCGGATCATGATTTTGGAAGGCACACAGCCGATATTGACGCAAGTGCCGCCAATGATGGGATTGCGTTCAATCATCGTCACTTTGGCGCCGTTTTCCACCGCTTTAAGGGCGCAGGCGAAAGCGCCCGAGCCGGTACCGATGATTGCAACATGCAGCGGTTTGCCTTGGTTTGCCGCCGCCGTTTTTTTATCGCCTTTGGCGGTTTTGCCGTCGATTTCTTTAACCCGATAGCCTTTTTGTACGATTTGTTCAAGCAGCGATTCAAGCCGGGCATCCCCCGTAACCGTCAGGGTGCCAATGCCTTCCGGGTAAGAAACTTTAATCTCGACGCCTGCAAGCGTATTCAAGGCTTTCTCGATGCCCTCGGCACAGCTTGGACAGGTCATGCCATCGATTTTCAGTTTTTTGGTCCACATGAGGATTTCCTTAATTTAACAACACCGTGGTAAAACTACACAGTCATCGGTTTCGGCAGTTTTGTCGTCAAGCTCTTTAACCCGAAACCCAAGTCGCGTAATTTGCTCAAGCAGCGATTCAAGACGGGTATCCCCGCTAACCGTCAGCACGGCAATACCTTCCGGGTACGAAACTTTAATCTCGACATCCTCAAATGCATTGAGTTTTTTTCGATGCTAACGACGCAGCTTGGGCAGGTCATGCCATCAATTTTCAGTTTTTTGATCCACATAACGATTCCTTGAATTATTTTGGCAGATGAACAGTCGCCGGGTAACCGGCATTTGTAGTCGCCTTAATCAAAGCTTCTATGCTGGTTTTCTGTGGATCGAACGTCACATCGGCCGTTTTTGCATCGGCATCGACGCTTACCTTTTGTACGCCCTCGACACCCTGCAGGGCTTTTTTAATCGTGATTTTACACATCGCACAGGTCATGTTTTGCATATCCAATGTGACCGCTTGACTGCTGTTTTGCTTTTGCAATTGAACAGGAACAGCCGCTTCGGCATGGGCCGTCTGCATTAATAAAGGCGCAGCCAATAAGCTCAACGTTAACAATAAAGTTTTGATAGTCATCATTATTCTCCTTAATCCATAAAAATCGGGGCATACCAGGGAAACGCCAGCAGCAGCAAGATTAACGCAGAGCCGCTCCAAAACATCATCCGTTGTTTGTGCTTAACTTCGGATGACGCACAGGCTTTGCCTGCTTCGCAGCTTTCCGGGATCATATAAAGTTTGCGATAGCCCAGACCGATAAAGATCAGGGTCAGAATAATAAAATAAGGCCTGACCGTTTCCATCGAAGTGAAGGCGCTCATCCACGCGCCGCCGATCCCTAAGGATAAAAGCAACAAGGGGCCGACACAGCAGACCGATGCGCCGACGGCGGCCAGCACGGCGCCAATCCCTAACCAGGATGGGTCTTCTTGGGGCGGTGTTTCATTTTCTGTCGTCATAAGCATTTTCCTAAATAAAAACAAAGCGTCTGATAATCGGCATTCGGCAAAGGCCTAGCGAATGCAGAGAATGTCAGGTTTAATAAAGCACGAAGAAAAGTTTAAACCCTGTTCCATAGAACAGTGTCAAGCAGAATTTACATTATTTTTTGAATACTCAGGATTTTGAGTCCGAGTTATTTGAAAGTGCATCGATGAGGGAACAATGTTCTGCAGAAGAATCGCTCTGGCAGCGTTTTACCAGCGCCTCCAATACATTATGAAGCGCCGTTAAATCTTTTATTTGCGCATCGATTTGCAGGCATTTCTGTTCGGCAATTTCTCGCACGTTGGCGCAATGACCGGCATCGAGCGACAACAGTTGGGCAATTTCTTTTAAGGTAAAACCCGCTTGTTGCGCGCGTTTGATAAATCGGATTCTGGCTATGGCATTGGCCGGATAATGCCGGTAACCGCTAAAGGGTTTGCCGGGCTCATCCAGCAAACCGATACGCTGGTAATAGCGGATGGTTTCAATGGTGACTTCGGCTTGTTTCGCTAGATTTCCAATTGTAAGTTTCATCTTTGCACCAACAGGTGTGTTTCAGAAAGCGACCAATGATGTGACGCGCGATTGATGGGTCCGATGCAAAACGCACAGCCTGATCTGCATCCAGCATAGCGGTTCACAAGCCACATCAAGGGCGGGAATGTCATGTAGTAGCGTAACGTGCTTTAGTGAGCATCTTTTCCTAAATATCTATTTTGTCAACTTGTTCTCTGGCAAAATACTCTAAAGTTATCAAGCAATCATGGACTGTATTACGCATATCCAATCAGTCATTGAATATAGTCTAATATGAACGTCTTCTTTTCAGCCAATTGTGCACAGTTACAAATGTATAGTGAAGAGCACTAAGCTAAAATCAACAAAATCGGTTGAGAATTTTGCCGCATACCGACATAAAAAACTACCCGAGATTGCCTAAAAATAGGTTTTATCTTGAATGATTTCAGTATGAAACTTTAATGAATACTCAGGGAGAGTTAATTCTTTGATGTTACTTATTTACGAAGGAATCCTTACTGTCACCCATGTTGCATCAAGACCACCTTGGCTATCGCGGTGATTTGAAGCCTGGTTCGGTGCAATGGATGACCGCTGGCCGTGGAATCATTCATTCCGAAATGCCGCAACAAGAGAGCGGCCGCATGCGCGGGTTCCAGCTTTGGGTGAATCTGCCCGCTCGGGAAAAAATGAAACCACCTGCGTACCAGGATATTCAACCCGAGGAAATTCCCTTGCTTACTCTGCAGACCGGAGGCCGGGTAAAAGTCGTCGCGGGGACTGCTCAGATTGAAGGTCAAGTAGTATCCGGCTCTATCCAGGGAATGAGTACCGACCCTTTGTTTCTTGATGTTCGGCTCACAGCAGATGGTCATTTTGTCCAGCCGATTGCTCAAAGGCATAACGAATTCCTTTATCTTTACGAGGGCTTGGCCAAAGTCGGTTGCTGGCAACCCATGCCGTCGGCGTGCTCTCCGAAGGGGATCGCGTGGAAATTCACGCAGGGAGGAAAGGAGCCTCTTTTCTGAGGCTTGCGGCCAAACCCTTACATGAGCCGGTTGTCCAGTATGGCCCTTTTGTGATGAACACACGCGATGAAATTGGACAGGCACTTGCGGATTATCGGGATGGGAAGTTGATGTAAGCCCGACCATCCAGCAGCAGTTCTTGAGGCACAGTTTGGTCAATAACTTCGCAGTTCTTTCTTGCTTCTTTCCTTGATGACAATAACGCTTAGAGCACTTAATGAACGATGCAATTTTTTGTTGTCCCAATTTTCATGTATCAAGTCGCTGATTACTTCATGAGCCAGTTCAAGCTCCCTATAGTTCATTAAATACGGACTCACTGGCAGCAGCCTTGGCTCAAAAAGCCTTTGAACTGATTTGTCTTCCAGACGAGTCTGTTTTTCATTTAGAAGATTTGCTTTCTCTACTTCTTGTTCAGGGCTTAAGTATTTCGGATGGTGGGTTTCCCGAATGCGTTCAGTAACCAAAAACCATGTGCCGTCGTCGAAGTACTCTTGTTCATCCGGATAGGTAACTTTTCTGTTCTTTCTAAACCTTTTGTTGGCTATCTTTTGATGGTTTTCATCGATCGCCTGCAATTGCTCGCATTCGATCCGCAATAGCGCATGGCTCTTATCTTTATTGAAACCCGAGCTGTTCCCTCTCTTATCGACACACTCTTCAATAGACAAATATTCCAGGACGTCACGATCACGGTTGATGTTGGTGCATGCCGAAATCAGTAATGCCTGTATAAGTACCAAAGCCAGTTTCATTTTACCCTTGACGTTGCTTAAGCTCGCGTCCAATTACCGATTGCAGCTCTCGGTAACGCCATGGGCTACAGAGTGTTTTATGCCCGATCGTTGAATTAGCAGCCATTAACCCATAGAGATCAACCAAGTTCGTGTTGGAAATCTCGTTTAATCGGTTTGGCAAAATCTTCACTTTGTCGTTACGGGCCTTAATCGATTTTTGCCCATCTATTTCCGCCCATAGTCTCGTTCGGTATTTGTTGGCTAGATCTTGAGGTATCCGCAGTTCTGGATAATTCTCATCAATGTAAAGTCCTTTTACAAATTCCCAGCAAAGTGAATTTTCCTCTAATGGTTCTTTCGAGGCATGCCTTCCGTGCTCGGAACTCCCATGAAGGCTTGATTCAGAAAATTTTTGAACCATCACAATCCGATGGCATTCATGATGGGCTTGCAAATATCCTTGCTCTCCACTGATTTTAGTTTCCGTCATTCGCTTCATTGCGCATGCATCCAGTTCTGCGTTTTTTTCCAGCGCAAATCTTTGAGCTTGAGTACACCCAGTCAACCAGCCCGCCATCATTAAAACAACCAATCTAACCATAACCTTTCTCTCGAGCTCCCTCGGGCGTTTAACTATCGAATTTACCCTGATCCAGCATCTCACACTCTTAAAACAATGCAAGGGTGCATCGATGTCATCTTTCTAATCCTGGGGGGGCGGTGGTAAACCCGTGAATTAACCTGAAATAATGAAAAATTTATTTAGTAATTCACTAAAAAAATTCATTTATTTACATGATTGGTGATGATTACACCTATTATCATCACTAAGCGCGAAAACCTGCCAATGCAATTTCAACGCAGCATTTTCCAGGCTATTTGAATCGCTGCATCTCGCTAAAGGGCTAATTTATAAGGATTCTCCCCGCTGGGAGGCATCGAGAGTTACGCAAGCAAGCGTCGGCCGAGTAGTCCCCGGTAATCAGATGGCAGGATCGTTTCCCGATCAGGGAATCTTCAGGGCGCCTCGACCGGGTGTCGCGTGATCTGATCTCGACAAACGTCGACTACGACCAACATAGAAGGCAAAGATCGCGGAGGCAATCAACTTGATGGTGTATACGTGATTAATGACCCAGTATGACCAGCGAATTTTTCCGCCGGCAGTCAGCACTCGCCGAATTTTGACAATGGCCGTTATACCTGGCTTGTTTTCTCGGCACGTTTTGGATACTCTTATTAACAAGGTAATCTGACCGAACCTGCCGCCGGGTTAAACAGATATTGCGAATTCAAGCAATTCACTTGTCGACCTCAATCATGGTTGATGCGTAATCGGCGGACATCGACCGAAATTTGATTGGAGGTTTTTCATGGCTTCAATTCCGCTTTCGGAAATTTCTTTGAGTTCCTTAAAGAAATCGTTACGGACGCAATACCCTGATGTTCGATCATCACATTTAAGTGAAGCACTTGCTGCTTCATTACGTCGTCGCACACATGCATCGCTGCTGTCTGAATTACCCAGTTTGGCCGTTGATCCTCCAATTGAACTGCTTGACGACACTCTGTTTGATCAACGTCTTCAAGAGCTTGGTTATCCGGCTGACCCAGAGTTCAGTTTCGAATATCTAGAAAAAACGCATGTGATCCGTACTGCAGATATGTCTGCTTGGGACATCGAGTATAAGAGTGCACGCGAAATGGCTTGGCGCAATCTAATGGTGCTAACGATCAACGCAGGAATAGAACTGAAATTATTTTCCTTGCGTCCTAATGACAATCGCTGGCTAGGGGCTGACAAGAAGGAATCCTATCTGTATGACTTTTTGTTGCCGAATGGCTTGCCAGCTAAAGGCTGCGTGACTGATGCCGGTTGGGGTGAATTATCCATACATGCCGCTGTTAACCCTAAAGAAGAATGGGTTCGGGCGGCCAATGCAGGGTTTCATGCGGGTGATGCTTTCGCCGCTAGTTGGCTGGAGCGTAAGAACGGTGCATGGCTTCAATCTTCTACTTCTATGTTCAATTGCAAAATGGCGATTTTACATACACTCGCTGAACAAATAGCAGTGCCTCTGGGATACGGTGATAGAGACAGGGTTATCATGTAGCCATCAACCCTGACAGGAGCAGGGTTCCCCCGATTCGTCGGGGGATCATGTCAATGTTTAAGCAGTTCACTGACAAATTCATGAAGCGACTTTTCCTGATCGCTACTCAGTGCGGCGCATGACAATGTCAGCGTGATCTTTTTCCCATTGTTTTTCAACTTGCCAACTGCCTTACCTTTGGGGTCAAGAAATAACATTGGCTCAAGATTGAGTTGATTTGCGTTTGATGATTTTGACTTTTGATCATGTGATTCTGATGTCACCATTTTTTCGATCTCGGAAGCGACTCTAATCTGAGTCAATTCGCCAGCTTCAATGAGATCAATCGCTTTAAGTGTCGCTTCACGATATTTCAGGTTTTCACCTGGTTCATTCGCAAAGAGTCTTTTGAGTTCCTCGGCCGCGGTTCGGTTGAGTAAAAAGGGTTTACTATCCAATATCGATCTCAACCAACCCGGCAGCTCCATAAACGCCAGATAACGATACAGTTCGCTGCGCGTTTTTTTCAGATAACGCGCTAACTCAGTTCGGCTACCGAAATTTTCTTTAACACCATGAATAGCAAGGGCCACTTCGTAATCGCTCAACCCTTCCCGATCAAGGTTCTCAGCCACTGCTATCAGTCGCATTTGCATATCGTCCGCGCATTTCACTATAGCGCTGATATGTGATTTTTTTAGAAGTTGATGCGCACGCCAACGCCTTTCGCCAGCGATAATTTGAAATCTGCTTTCATGCTTTCTTACAACGATGGGCTCAATCAATCCATGTGCATCAATGGATTCGGCAAGTTGCTCTATCTTTGTCAGATCGAACTCTCTTCTAGGTTGCCACGGATTGGGATTGATCAATTCCATTGCGACAGGCTGACTTTCCCCTTCGCTACTGGTTAAAGAAAAAATCGGATCAGAAGACATGTGCTGATCGAGATTGTTCTTTGATAAAGACTTCAATTTATCAAGAGGAGATGGTTTTCTGGTTTCGTTCATTTTTAGCGATCCTTGGTTGTCTCATTTTGGGACAAGGGTAAATATCAATTTACATCATGATGCTCATCAGATTTAGTTGATAGAGGCTTCTTGATTGCCTTGCGCAAGCCCCAACTTGTCGATCAGGTAGCGCGCCAATTCTTCAAAATCTTTGGCTACTTTCCCGTCTTTTTCCATTTTTCGTATTGGCATTCGTGCGATAGAGGCTTCACCGACCTTGGCACCTGCATGGATCACCATCGGCAATATGTTGCCGATTTTTTCCTGAACCGTTTCAAAAATGGCCTTGCAAGCTCGTCTTCGCTCGTCGTGTCTTGAAATCAACACGCCGATATTGATCAATTCAGGATTGATGCTTTCTTTGATCCGATTGATATACGCTGTAAGGTCAGCTACCCCATACAAAGGGTACTGACTGCTCGTTTCAATTGGCACTATGTAGTGGGTTGATGCGGCCAATGCATTGCCAGTCAGTAATCTGAGTGACGGTGGGGTGTCGATGATGATGACATCATACGCCTCGCGTAACATCCCTATACGCCGACGCATTTCCTCATATGGTCTGGGTGAATAATTTCTCAATGACTCTTCGACCGATTGATCCAATTCGAGAGACCCTGGAATCAGATGCACATTTTCAAATCCTGGGTTTGTTTCAATTTGGATAGCTTCCATGATTTCTTCAAGGCCGCCACGAAATAGTACGCTTGAATTTTTGCTTAATGTGGAAGGGTGCGCGACACTCACATGGGTACTTGCATTCGCCTGTGGATCAACATCGATCAGAAGTACATTAAATCCTTGTGCGCCAAGTTCGGCCGCTAAATTAACGGCTAGTGTTGTTTTGGCTGAACCGCCTTTTTGAATGGCTACGGTGATAACCGGCGCTAATCTTGTGTTTTTCTCGCTCATTATTTTTTCTCGTTCAGTAAATTGAGTGATTTATTTGCATGTGTCTCATTTTGGGACACAGCGATTCCTGCGAATCACAATTCATTTTCCGCTTCTTCCAAATAATGCAACTCCTGAATAAAATCTTTTTCCGGAAATATGTCTCATTGTGGGACGGTTCTTTTTGATTGCCACTACGAGGCCTTATCTTTATCGCTAATTCCGAGCATGGCTTTATAACGCTCATCCCGATCGGTATGGACATAAATGGACGTTGTAGCGATGTTGCTGTGACCAAGGTTGTCTCTGACGATCGCCAACGGAACTCCGTTAGCGACTGCATGACTGCCGTGAGTATGCCGAAGCCAGTGGGTGCTGGCTCGCCTTAATTTTTCTGCTGCCAAAGGATCTGTATTGGCCACATGAGTTGCTGTGTCTTCGAAAAACCTTTTGAGTTTTTGATAAAGACCTGACGCGCTTAATGGTGATCGATTTTCCCCTCTAAGCTTCCCAATAATGGGCGTGTCTTCCAATACATAGCCAACTGGACCAAGCTTTCTATCCCTCAGATGCGCATTGATTCCCTCCATGAGAACGGGCGACAAAGGCACCTCTCTGTATTTATTGCCTTTGCCGATGACATCAAGCCACCATTGATCACCGTCGAAGTTAGATACTTGCTTCAGGTCGCCAATCCGTGCTTTCACTATTTCGTGAAGCCGAAGTCCCGTTAGGTAGGCAAACTTTAGAATGAACGTCGTGCGGCGGTAATCATTTCGTTGCGATTCTGTTAACGCTGAATTGTTTGCCTGCTGCTCTGCATATAAATTGATTTGTTCCCACAACATAGGAGACAATACGTGATCTGTGCCGTTGGTTCTTCGTCCATATCCTTGTGTGCTCAGCCCGGAAAAGGGATTGCTGTCCAAATAACGTTGGCCAACCAGCCATTCGCAAAGGCCGCTTAAAATCACTTCGGCCTGCCGAATGCTTGAGGGTTTGAGAACCCCTTTGAGTGGCCGCCATTCCTGTGACCATCTTGGGGCGGGTCTGCCAATCCACCGATCAGCGGGCTGGGGGTCGGCAAGGAACCGTCTGTATTCAGCGCAATCAGGCGTTGTAATGGAAGAAAGTGCTTTCCCTTTTTCAAGGATCGCCCACAATAGAAATCTTTCGGCTTCTTTTCGATACGCGCGGTGTGTGGATGTATCTTCATCCCATAGGGATAACCACGCCATAATTGACTCGTAATCGTTTCGAGCATCAATTCTGCATCGCTCTACTGGGGCCCGGTTGCTCCCAATTTCACCTGTTAAATGAGCTGGTGGTGTGAAACGCTCCAAGGGGGCTATGCGGTTGCTCACAACAGCCACATCAAGACATGTCGCCTTTTTAGACGAAAGATCCAACGTCATGCCTAAATCAATCTCTGACGCCGCAAAAAAATCGTGTACTGCGTCCGCGGATTGCTTACCTAAATTGGGTACCTTTTTCCACCAACTGCCACCGTGCTGGTTGATGAACTCAGCTAGTTCGGCAAGGGTTTTTATTTTTTTGATGTTAGCTAATCGAGCTGAAATTTGCTGAGGAAGCCAGCGGTTGTAATGATCATCAGATTGAGGACTTGGATCAGGTTTCGATTTGAGCATATCAATGGATTTGAGTGCTCGATTCGTCCAGTCCTGGCTGTATTCTCTTTCGTTGACCCATAACTTAGCATCTGCAACCAAATCAAGTTGTTGTGCTTTTCTGGCAAGTTTTTCGCGCAGTTGTTTGACTGCACGCATTACCTCATTTCGATCCGCATCGTCGAGATACAGTTCTCCCATAACATCCCATGAGACGCCTTGAATCCAGCTGCGTATCAAAGCCATTTCTCGCGGATTCAAAGCGCAACCTTTTCACTTGAAGGTTTTTCGGATGGACGACGCTGTTTTTTTACCATCGCTTGCAACTTGGATGTTTTGTCTTTTTCCATACTTAAAGCTTTTTCCATGTCTACCACGTTGCCACGCAACTGATCAATTTGATCTTCCAGCTTACCCTGGCGTTCTAACTGATCGCCAACTTGGTTCATGACTTGTGTCAATCTTGCACGTAACGATTCCTGATCGAGTTTTGCTGTTTCCAACGAACGATTCAGATTGGCAACGATTCTGGCTTGCTCATTCCTGGCAGCATCTTTTTCCTCCTCGATCCGTTTCAAATGCCAGAGATGATCTCTCTCCGATTTTTCTGTCCATTCTTTAGCTTGTGCTTCGTGAGCTTTTCGCGATTCCTCTAATGCTCCTTCACTCCTTGAAAGATTTTCTCTAGTAACGCCAAGTTCCGATTCGGCTTCTTTCAAACTAAATGCTGTCTCGTTTAATTTTTCCGAGATTTCTTTATTCAAAGAAATTTGAGATGAAATCTCCTGGCTCAATTTTTGATTCTCATTTTTCCACTCATCTGTTTTTGCCTTGATTTCTTGTTCAAGGAAGTCGATGCGTGATTTCCACTCTAATTCTTTTACGGTTATCTCTCGATTCCTTTCCTCATACTTTTTTTTGGCCTCGCCAAGAGCTAACTTCCATAATGATTCGGCGGCGTCGACAATAACCGCCGGCATATTGGGATGCTCCAATTTTTTGCGATGCCTTTCGACAAAATGGAGAGTCCAATCATTCATGGCCCTCTTGATCACAGCAGGGCTATTCACATGAATGCGATCTCGGATGGCATCAATAGTCGGGAAACGTCCTTCTTCCAGGAAGACCGTATCGCAACATTCATAGGCCAATGAGTAGGTGTCTGATCGCTTTTCCATACTGATCACCGTCCCATATACATAGCCAAATCAAAATTTAATTGAAGGGTTCTCTGCGCTCTTGTTGCTGCGACATAGAGTATGTTCAGATCCTCTTCAATAGGTCGTAATAATTCGTATTTTTCCGGTTCGCTAATTTTCGATAAATCCGGTATTTCGCAAAGCTCAATAAAGTCATCGTCTAGCTGTACATTTGCCCATTCCAGGCCTTTCGCTTTGTGCGCTGTTGATATGACAACGGCGGCATATTCCATGGACGCAGCGGCGCCTACTTTCCGTTCGATTTTGTCGATGATGTCCGGGATGCTATCGCCGTATTCTTCAGTTATCCGGGAACGCGGCTTTATCTCCGCATCTTCAACTTCTTCCGCATAAAACTTCAGTTCTGCGAAATCATTGAAAGAGCGAATAAACGGGTCCCTAATCAAATTGAATTGACGCTTCCATAAATAGTAGATGTCCAGGATCTGATTGAAGCGATATCCTTCACTACCTCCCACATGCCGCCAGCTGCTGCCACTATTAATAGCGCGTGCAGTTTGCGAGAAGACGCCGGCATTTGATCGACTGATAATCGTTTTTGGCTCGCTATCATTTATTTTTCCGATTCTGTCATCGCCTGATAATCCTTGGACTCTGATTGATTCACCTTTCATGGCCAAGATCTTGTTGGCAACGTGTGCAATGTTTTCGCCGAACCGGAAAGAACCCGTCAGATATCGATCGACGCCACCTTGCTTGATCGCAAATCCAAGTGCATTACGGGCGCCCCGCCACCCATAGATAGCTTGGTGTGAGTCGCCAACGAATACCTTTTGCGCCGTTTGCTTGAATATGATCGACATGCTGACCGGGTTCATGTCTTGGCTTTCATCGACCAATAAATAGTCATATTCAGAAAGAACGGGGTCGGATAACTGAAAGAGTTTCAGATAGCCATCGTGCAAAATCCCGACATCACGATCATTTATATCGATCATTTTTGACCATAGTCTTTTGGCCTGGATCATGATCAATTGCTTGGTGGCGTTATCATCGATGCTGCCGATCTCATTAAACACTTTGCTCAAGCGACTGTAATTATCGTGTACGTGTTTCGCTTGGTTTTCCCTGTCTGGGCTGTAGAGATACTTGATCAGAGTGTCGAATACCACGCTGGCAATAACCATGTCATCGTTATGACTTCCGTTGTAACCAATCTCTCGATCCAGTTCCTCTCGAAGCTGTAATGCTTTCTCGACTTCGTGGGGTTTTAGCCCTCTAATCAATTTGTGCTTGTAACGTATCCCGGTATGACGGTAGGCCAGAGAATGAGATGTCATAGGCTTAACCCGAGTGTGCCTTTTAACTTTTGCTCGGCTTCGATTTGCACCGATTTATTGAGAACCAGGTAAAGCATTCTTTTGTGCCTTCTGGTTTTGGCAAATTCAAGCAAAGTGGAAGTTTTACCGGCTCCCGCAAAAGCTCTTACGACCAGAATAGGGGCTTCGGTTTCAACGATGGTTTTTTGTTCTTGCGTCAACTGCATGATTTTCTCGCTTCTCAGTATTTTTTCTAAAAAAATCTCATGCTTTGAACAAAACGCAAGTCGCTTTTCATTAAAGTCCACCGCCAGCAATCCCAAATAATAGTTGGCTGCCTTTTCCTTTCTTTAGCTCATTATTTTGTTTCGCGTTCTCCTTTCTTCCTTCGGCTCTCTCTGCCACGCTTGGAAAATTTACCGATAATGATTCCGTTCGAATGTTATCTGGTTTAACAACAATATTATCTTCAGGCGTTTTTTCGGTATGCGAACTATTGGCAAATGTTTTTTCCCCGAGCAATCCTTGAGTAGCTAATTCTCGAAGAAAGGTCGCTCTACGTCTGCTTGGTTTATTGACTAAATATCGATAAAGATCAGAGTCGGCGCTTTTATCAATTACAATCTTGACTGTGATTTTTTCCATGATTATGCCCCGATACTAGCTGCACGCTGTTTGCCGGCCAAATAGAAACCTTTAACGTTCGAATATATACTGCTATCAGGTACGACAATCTCTCTACCAAGAACCTTTTCAAAAATCCCTTGATAGCATTTTGCACCGCCGCCAACTAATAAAATTACATCGATATCATCTAATGACCCAACGCTTCTAACGACCGATTGAATTGCTGTTGTGATGTGATCTTCCATTTTGGGTATTAAATGTGAGAAGTCATATTCAACACCTTGGATTCTGGTTTTGAATCCCTTTTGAATTCCGGCGTCTACCATACCAATATTTGAAAATGAATCTTTCCGATCAACTGCTATAAGCTGTGTTAGTTTCTCCAGTATTAGTGACATTCCACCTGGTGTGCTACTGCTTCGCTCTTCATTCATTTTCAGACCGCGGCAAGTTAACCAGTCCAATGTGTAATAGCCCACATCAAGCGTCAGCGACATAATTTCGTCGAGATTTCTATCGTCGTTATTATTCATAAAGAAATCGATAAACCCGCCGACAGGCTGAGGTATTACCCAAACGTCTTTTACCGTTACACTTTTTCCGTTTTGATATTTATGGTTTCCCATTAATAACTCGCGCATTCTTGCTTTGTCTTGTGCATAGTTATTGACGGGTAATCCAGATACCAGTAAATCAATATTTTCCTCGCTCATATAAGCCAATGCCCCTCTATACAGGGCAAGATATTGCGGCGTATCGATATAATTAGTTTGCAGGTGTGCAATTCGGTCGTCTCTGGCCGATAACGTGTCAATACTATCTTTACCTACCAAGTAAATACTTTCCCCACTTTCGACTTCGATTAAATCCCTTTTTGTCATTACGCTCGCGCCCCGATCGATACCGGTATGAGCCTTTGCTATAGAAGGAAAATGGCTACACAGCATCTCTTCGTTATCTGTCTCACCGTGGCAAATCTTCACGTTGCCATAACCCACATCGACCGCCTTAACCTTCATTTTGTATACCTCTGTTGATTTCTACTGTTCATTAAGCGCATTTAAGTGACTTAATGGCCTTTCGAATGCCGATGATGGGTACCCTTAAGTTTCTTTAGGCGCTATAGCCTGCACGGGCTCCAAGTGCTTTCAGGTTGATTGGCAGGCCTTTACGTCTCGCCAAGTGCCTTTTTGTGCTCTCGCGGTCCGTGTAATTCGTAAGTCAAAAAGTCCTTGACTCCCCCTTGATGAACTCAAAAGCCCACCAAGTCATTTGAAAGCCCTTCAAGTCACTTGAGAGAACTTTGCCAGAAGCAGAGGCGCTGCATCGGATCGAAAGAGATCGAAAAAGAGCGTCTTTTGATTTTGGATGGTGAGGGGCGTTGACAATGGATTGAATGCCAGTGCAGAATGAAGATTCGTTGATGGGTTTACTGCAACAGGACGCACTAACCCGACAAGAACTGCGACGATCGCAGTATAAAAAGCTTCGAGATCACCCGGACAGCTACGGCGGCAAGGAAGTCACCGGGACTACGGTTTCAGCACAGGCTGAGCTAACTTTCTCCATTTTCTGGGAAACTAATCCAGAAAATCATCGCACCCAAGTTGTGCCTTTTGTCTGCCGCTGAGTGGTCAATCATCCGGCAAAAATGCCTTTTTCTGTAATACAGACCCGCAAATGATCGATCCGTAAGACGGCGATTTCACGGGCGTTTCCCTCTGGTTCCGGGTTGACGAGATCAAGACGTACTCGCAGACGTAACCAATAAAACCATCTAAAGCCGGTCAAAATTTTTTCCCCCGGTCTTTTTTTTAAAACATAGACACTTTAGTCTTAGCCAAAACCGCGCCAGAGTTTCTTTCAAGAACAATGGCTTATCCACTCCAACGCCTCCAGTTCTCAATAGGAAAAGTTGGGGTTGCTTTCAAAATTCACGTTGAAATCGTTCAGAACCAGGCAGCGCCTGTCCATAGAAAATGTATGGCCAGCCCGAGTGACACCCACCTGCTAGACATTTTTTCAGCATATTTTTCGCTTCGCGCGGCGAATTCAGAAGTAGCGCATTGACGTTTGTTTTTCTACACCCTGCTGGGAGGCCAGTCCCAAGCACCTTATGCTCACCGTCGAGAGAAGTGTGTCCGTAGAAAAAGAGGCGTTGGGGAAATCTATTGCGGATTTCTCCATCGGAGCCGGTTATGCCTGCTCTCGACGTAAAAGATATTTAGGACGACCCGGCTCCACCCCAGAACGACCGCTTACGACTGTTCCGGCGTGGGGCTGAATCACAACAATTTGATGTATTGATTTTCCAAGAGGAATCTATGAATGAACAACTGACACCGTTTAGCCAAGAAGACGCTCTTAATCCCCGTTGCCTTTGTAGTAAAGGGAGTAACAGCAAATGACAGATCATGTGGTCTTTTGCTGATGGGCACAGCCTTGTGAAGCCATAAAATGAACAAAACACTTCTGCGTCATAAAACCCGCCTTCATCCGCTGTTCAAGTATGGCGAAACTGAAATCACGCGTGCCTGTTCAGAAGATACCAATACACAAAAACGGCTTATTAACCAATGGCTGAATTTTTGTACTTGGTCGATTACCAAGGATGGTGATCAGATTGAGACGATTAGATCGGTGACGCGTGAACAAATTATCCGTTACGGACAGTATCTAAAATCCGAGTTCGACAACGGAAGATTTGCAAGCACATCGAGCGCGACGAGTTACTTGTCCGGCATAAATACCGTGATGAAATTGATTCATGCTGATTGGGGAAAAGTCAGTGCCGTTAAAGAATGTGGTTTGGAGCCTTTATCCCATATTCCAAACAAGAAACCGGAGCTAGACAAAAATGGCTTGCCGGATATTGAAAGCCTTGCCGGCTATTTACTCGAACTTCAATCTGCATTGGGAGTGGTTATTCGCGAGGCCTTGAGCTTGGATTTAAAGGAAGCGCTTATCGAGGGACGATCGACCGGATTTGTGACGATTACCAACCTTCAAAATGGTGTAAGGAGAAAAGTTCCTTGTCGCTCATCTGCCATTAAAGCCATTGGAAAAGGAATTGCCGCACGGCGATTACAAAAACTATTGCCGAAAAAAAGGGAGTTTGATCATTTTCTAGCAGCCCATAACAAGCTGGCTGCACGAAAAGGATATTCTACTAATACGGCGCGAGGGGTTTATATTCGAGAACGATACCAAGAGATTACCGGTATCGAACCGCCGATTATTTCTGATCATGATTTAACGGATCACCTTGAGAAACTCGCTCAGTTTTCCAACAAGACGCTATCAGAGGCAAAGGGAATGGACAAAAATGCCCGTCATGCCATTGCCAAAGAAATAGGTGTGCTTGGCATTGAATTGCTCAAAGATTATCTGGATAAAAAGATATGAGCCGAAATTATGAAATTGGCAGCCGGGATATGTTTACGGCAGGGAAAATGCTGTTGAAAAACCGCTCGCCGAATGGATTCAAAACCAAAGCTGATTACAGCGACCGCTGGCGATTATTCTGCATGTATGCCGTTGAGCGCGGTGTCAATAAAATGGAAAACGTCACGCCGGAATTTGTGATTGGCTATGGACTGCATTTGCAAAAACAGCTAGAAGCTGGCGTGTATTCCAGCGCGTCTGCGCCGAAGAATTATTTATCCACTGTCAATTGCGTCATGCGCCTGGCAACCGGCGGCCAATGGAAAATGGTGAGGCCTAGTAAAGATTGTGGCATCGAACGCAGAAAATATATTCCCAAAGAATCGAAGGCACTACCTGAATCCAAGCACCAAGAAGTCCAGCAAGCGATCGATGATCGGTTGGCCAAAATCATGGATTTGCAGCGAATCCTGGGGCTACGTTTCAAAGAGAGTTGCTTGTTCGATGCGAAGTCTGCCTTGAAACAACTCGACAAATTCGGTTGTATCACCATCCAGGCCGGTACCAAAGGTGGTCGACCCAGGCGATTGTTCTGTGACGATGACATGCGGAACGTCATTGAATCGGCATCCAGCATTCAAAACGGAAAATCAATGATCCCCAAGGAAATGACCTACATTAAATTCCGAACAGAATGTTACCAGCAGGCCAAGCTCAATGACATTTCCTTTCATCCTGAACGCCATGCCTATGCGCAAAAACGCTATCGTGAACTGGTCAATGCACCTTGCCCGCTCGAAGCGGGATGGGAACACAGGGGGCGGATCGAAAAGCTGGCTGAATATCTTTCGATTTCAGAAGATGAAGCCAAGGAGATTGATCAGAAAGCTCGTCTCAAAATCTCAATGGAATTAGGCCATTCGCGCATGGAGATCAGTAATGCGTATCTGGGCTAGAGAACTCGAATCGTACACCCATGACTATGTGCGTCGTGGTGGAAAGCAGAATCGTCGCAAACAAGTTTCATTGATCATCAACTTCCTGGAGTTCACTGACGCCCAAGAAGGTCTGACTTCACTACATCGATTAGGAAAGCGCCACGTTATCAACTTCTGGAAAGCACATCGCGATATGCCGGAGAAATCGGCTTACGATTACTGGTTAGGGTTGTGCCAATTGTGGAGTTGGCTTGGAAAATCAGAGAAACCACCGCGGCCGCATAATCATTCGAGCGTTATTGCCTGTTCTGTAATGGTCAGTTCTGAACAGCAGAATGACGATCTCAAAACCTTTGGTAGTCTTTCTGAAACGATCAAAGCTGCCCGAGAAGCGCGTGGAATGCCAATTCAAAAGCTGGCCAACATGACGGGCTGTGAAGTGGCAGTGATCGGTGCAATTGAATCCGGTCATTACAGTGATTCTTTTTTGGAAGTACAAAATCTTCTTGAGGCTTTGGGCATACGTTTTCAAATTTAATCGCATGCCAATTTGCTTGGCGTTTTTTGTGGGCTATCCAGCTTTTAATTCATGGAACAGGACTGTCCATGTTGAAATAGCTTGAACGATTAAAAATCTAATGTCCGCACTGTTTCGTTTATTGCACTTGTTTCGATTATTTCGATTGCGTATAATATACCGGTGACTCTTTTACATACGAATTATTGAAATATAAGCTAATTACCAATCTTTAAAATCATACACAACGACATACACATAATAAAGAAACTGAAAAAAACGACATCAAAAATACTGATAAGCAAAAACTGACAAAACTAGAGAAAACAATGAACACTAAAGAAAGTCCAGACCTTCCAACGGAAGCCGAAGTTTCGTTAGCAAAGGAAAGTAGCCGGTTGCTCTCCTTGTACTTGAGCACCAAAGAGGAATCACAATCAATCAGAATTATTGACCAAGCTGGCGAGCATGAGGCGATTCGTATTCCGACTGCCGCATTTCGGCTTTTGATTGATGTACTATCTGAAATGGCTCAAGGCAATGCAGTCAGTATGATTCCTGTGCATGCGGAACTCACAACACAAGAGGCGGCTGACATGCTCAATGTTTCCCGTCCGCATCTGATCAAATTGCTCGACAGTGGTGTGATTCCATTTCACAAAGTAGGTACCCATCGTCGTGTGCGTTATCTCCATTTGGTTGATTACAAAATGAAGGTCGATTCGGAACGATTAACAGCATTGGAGGAACTGTCAGCTCAGGCACAAGAATTAAATATGGGTTATTAATTAATGACAAGCTTTTCCGTAGTCTACGACGCATGCGTGCTTTACCCAGCACCGTTGCGTGATTTACTGATGCACCTTTCGCTGACCGATTTATACCGTGCAAAATGGACGGAGCAGATACACGAAGAATGGATCAGGAATGTCTTGGCAGTTCGCCCGGATTTAACGCATGAACAACTTGAGCGAACACGGCAGTTAATGGATAGCAGTGCTCGTGACTGTTTGGTAACTGGCTACGACTTTCTGATTGCAACTCTGACTTTGCCAGACCCAAATGATCGTCATGTACTCGCTGCGGCGATACGCAGTCAATCGAGCGTTATTTTGACATTCAACCTGAAGGATTTCCCTAAAACAGAACTGGAAAAATACGATGTTGAAGCGCAACATCCTGACGAATTCATTTCGGATTTGATCGACTTGAATGCAGCCAGGGTGTTGGCGGCTATTGCCAGACATCGTCAATCACTGAAAAATCCCCCCAAAACTAGCAAAGAATATTTAGACACCCTGTTGCAACAAGGGATGCCAGAAACCGTTAGCCAGTTAAAGCAATGGGAATTAACTTTTTAAGCAAATGTTCCGCCGAACAGGCTGCTAAATCATAGATTCTTTTAGCACACGGGTGGCAAACCACCCGTGTTTGGATAAGTGAATTTTCATTATTGAATCCGCCCTTCAAATAATTCCTGCGCCTTTTTACGGGCCTTAACATCGTCATCTTGGCTTAGAGGTTGAAGTCTAATGCCCTCTCTGCCATCAACAAACATTGGCCCCCAAATGTCATCGTCGTAGGCCGATCCATCTTCATGAATAGCGTAATAGTCGTCTTGAGTCAGATCGGTGCCTGAAAGTTGAGCGAGGTAAATCTAGGTCCAACAACGCTGCAAATTATCCTGATCAAATTCTTCAATGAGCCTTAGCATTACCTCCGTTTCACCATTTTCAGCCGCGATGGTCAACCAGGAATGGACATCTTGATAGCGATCTAATTTTTCAGCAATTTCTGCTACTCTCAGCGGATCATGATCGAATCTCCTTCTGGATTTCTCAAAAAAGGAGGGATCATCGAAAAAATCTGCCAAATCGAGCAAAAATAGTTGGGGGCTTCTAAAAAAGTTTCTTGCGCATGAACTGCTCGAACTCCAGCAGAAAACTTGAACCTGAAAACTTTTGGCTCGCAATCAGAAAAAATGCACCGCGCACAATCACCTTCCTCTGCCGTTTCTTCAAGACTTTCATAACAGAAAACAACACCAGGTCGATGAGTCGCTTTCCGGTTTTCATCCGTGCTCTGAGTACAGTCAAGATTTGGGCTTAATTCAGCCCCGAAAAATCCATTAGCGATAACATCGTCTGCGTGACTGCATATTCCACTACAAACCAGCCACCCATTCCGATTGAAAACCGCCGCCAGTTCCGATTCAAATCAGGCCATAGATTCCGCCAGTAGTGAATGACAGCTTTTGGATGTAGTGAATTGACGTTATCAACCCTGAGCGGCTGTTCACGATCAAAGAAAGCTGACATTCAAAAAGAGCGACAGTCACTAACAGCTTTAGTTGGTTGGGTCCGCTTGATGAGAGTTAAACCTTGGGTTACGATAACGTCTGCTGGCAAATACTTTAATAAAAGAAACTACATGAGCAGCCTATGCGCTCCCAGTCCTAATCCTTCTGGCTTCGAGCAAGTCAAAAAGAACATCGAGGGATCGCAGCCAATGCCCAGAGGGGGAGATTGATGAGCAACCGATTAGGTATGGATGTCATGCAGACTTCACCGGGAATTGTATTTTGCGACCCATTGAGAAAACTAGGGCTGCTTAAGTGAGTATCAATATGACCGGGACTTCCAGTGACCAATACTCGGCGAGTGAGCAAGGCCTGGGGTACATCTATCAACCTCGCTTTGCTCTGCTCAGACTCTTGCAACTGCCAGAAAGCACGTCAGTTCTGATCGAGAAGGATGACGATCTTGACTTTATTGACAATAACGGTGTCAAGACCCTCGCATCTCTCAAGCACAAGGGTGTCGGTGATCGCCTGACCGATCTCTCAACGGATTTTTGGAAGTCGGTCCGCATCTGGCTGGCGCGCTACAACCGCGATGGGCGTAGCGAAGCCAACATCCGTTTTTTTCTGTTCTCGACAGGCACCGTTTCCAATACCTCTTTCCTGCGTCACTTCTTGGTAGAACCACCAAAGGAAGAGGAAGTGCCAACGTCGTTGTCTCAGCTTGCTACCGATGTCCTTGCCAAGACTAAATCGGAGCTCATTGGTGCAATCGCAACGGAGTTTCAATATCTCAACAAGAACGAGCAAGAGGACTTCCTCTCGCGCATCGTAATATTTGATGGCAGTCCTCGGATCGCTGATGTGCCAGCGATCATCAAGGATCAACACATGCGCAGCGTTCGGCGTGAAAACAGGGATGCCATTTTTGAACGTCTCGAAGGCTGGTGGAACGACACCATCGTGAACCTGCTAGTCGGCAAACGCACAGAACCAATCTTCGGCTACGAAATCTCGGACAAACTCTCCGCATTTTCCGAGGAATACCAATCCGACAACCTCCCCATCACGTTTAGAGGAAAGGAACCCTCAGGCGGGGTCGATGGTGAGAACGACACGCGGCTTTTCGTGGCGCAGTTGCGTGAGATCGGCATAGCCTCCAATCGAATCCGCAACGCTATCCTGGACTACTACAGAGCGTTTGAGCAACGGTCCGCCTGGGCTCGTGAGAACCTCCTTGTATCCGGAGAGATAGAGGAATACGAAGACCGACTTGTCGATGAATGGAGCCGCTATCGTGATGTAGTATTTGAGGAACTTGATGAGGAAAGCGCTGATGCGGTTCTTCTGGACGCAGGCAAAGCACTGTACCGATGGATGGATCTGGAAAGTGGCAACATCAATGCACTTCGTATCCGGGAGCGTGTCACAGAGCCATATGTGGTGCGTGGAGGCTTTCATATTCTTGCGAACACCAAACCAGTTCCTAGGGTCTACTGGCATCCCCGCTTTCTGAGTCGCGTTGGCGAACTGTTGAGGGCTGCGGGATGAAGCGCTGGGACCAACGACCTTTCGAAGTCAGAAACCTGTTCAATCCTGCCTTCTGCGGTCTGATTCTGTTCAGAGCATTGCAGGGATATGAGGAAGAAGATGCGGACGGTATGCCGTTCTCGCTTGCGCTGCTGGTATTGCCCTTGTGCTTGCACAAAGACTCTCGCCAAGTGATTGCGGACAATCCTCGCAGTTATCTCGTGAAGACCATCGAGAAGAATCCGCAATTGCTGGTGGGCTTCGCCGATCGCGTCAAAGACATGCTGCCGTTTGGGCTCGAAGCGTTTGGCATGCTGATGGAGCGAGGTTGCTTTGTCGTGTCGCAGGATGGTCGCTTGCGAACCATGCCGAATCGGGTTCGGAAGTCTATCACAGGGACAAACGAATCAGTTTCGTGCCAGCGTGTCGCACGCATCGTCGGAAAAGAATTTGCCCGCATCGCAGATCGCGTGACGATATACACGACCTTTGGAATACGTCCATGAAGATTAAATCAATTCACATCTACAGTCACGTCGGACAGCGCCGAGATCTTTCGTTCAATTTGGATGGACTGAACGTTATTACTGGTCGCTCGTCTACCGGGAAATCTGCACTATCGGAGATCATCGAGTACTGCATGGGGCGCTCGACCTTCAATGTTCCAGAGGGCGTTATCCGCGATAAGGTGGCATGGTTCGCGGTAATTTATCAGTTTCCACAAGAACAGGTTCTGATCGCAAAGCCCACCCCAACTTCAGGTGGTACGAGTTGCAGTACAGCCATGTACCGAAGGGGAAGTCAACTGGCAGTCCCCGACTTCAAGGACTTGTTAGTTAATGCCGATGATGACACAGTGGTTGCTCTCCTGTCGAGATTGCTTGGCATTCCCGAGAACCGGACTGATGTTGCGATTGAGCACAGCCGAGAGAGCTACGACGCGAACATCAAGCACACGTATTACTACTTGTTCCAGAAACAAGGCATTGTCGCCAACAAGGATCAACTCTTCTATCGCCAGAACGAGGGGTTTCAACCGCAAGCCATCCGCGATACACTGCCGATTCTTCTCGGAGTTTCCTCGAACGATCGATACGAGTTGGAAGCCAAGTTGCGCGCTGCACAGCGGGAACTAAAACTCAAAGCGAAGCTGCTTGAGCAAGCGCGTGATGCCATAGATACGTCTCAGCAGAAAGCCATCGGCCTGTACTCGGAAGCCAAGACGGTCGGCATCATTGCGCCGGCAGATCAACAGGCTGGGGCCGATGGTGTAATCGAGGCCTTGCGTGTTGCTTTGGAATGGAAACCTGCATCGTTTCCCGAGGATGACGGACACAGGATCTTTCGACTCGAAGAGGACCTCAGGCAACTGCGCAAGGATCGCCGTGAAGTTCAATCCAGGATTGATGCCACGCCAGTTTTCGAAGAAGGCCGGCGGCTTTGAAAATGAGGCGGCAGAGCAGAGGGATCGACTTGCTTCCATCAAGGTGCTTCCTAAAAATCCCGATACTGGTGAATGGCAATGGCCGTTTTGCGAAGCGAATCTGGCCCTGGAGCTCCCCATCGCGAAGGTGCTTTTGAACGAGTTGACAACCTTGGATGAGGAGATGCGCATCGTTGCCGGTCAGCGTCCAAAGCTTGAAGCGTACCTGGCAGAGCAGGATGCCAAAGTGCAGGAGATCATGGCTTCCATCAAAAACAAGGAGGCGGAACTGGCCGCAGCGATCGCCACAAATGAAGTTATTGCGCAAATGGGAACGCGCAACAATGCCGCAGCACGCGTCGTTGGCCGCATAAGTTTGTTCTTGGAGAGCCTCATCCCCAATACAGAGCTTGCGTCTCACGAGGCTGAATACCGTCGCCTGAAGTTCAAGGTCGAAGAACTAGAGAAAAAGGTCGGTTCCGACGACAGTCAAGAACGGCTGATGTCCATTTTGAACAACATTTCGGCGCATATTTCGCAGTACATCCGCGACTTTGAGGCGGAGTTCAGCGCCTACCCCGCTCGACTCGATCTCAAACGACTAACCGTCGTCTTTGATCGACCGGACCGTCCAGTGCCTATGGGCCGAACGGGCGGCGGTGAGAATCATCTGGCCTATCACCTTTCGACATTGTTGGCGCTGCATCTGTTTGCTGCGAAGAACCACCGCCCAATTCCTCAATTCCTGCTGATCGATCAACCAACCCAGGTCTATTTCCCTTCGGAAAAGGTCTACCAGGAAGCAGACGGTTCTGTGCAGAAAACCGAAGCAGATGCCGATCTAGAGGCAGTGCGTCGATTGTTTGATTTATTACTGAAATTCACAAAAGTAGAGGTCCCGGGCTTCCAGATCATCGTGACCGAACATGCGAACCTCCGAGATCACTGGTTTCAAGACGCATTAGTTGAGCAACCGTGGAGCAAGCCGCTTGCGCTGGTACCGGAGGATTGGCCAGATCCCGAGCAGACTTTGCCGTAATCCAGCAATTCTCTGCGGAACTCGTTAACAAGTTCACCTTGTAATATCTGTCCTGAATCTTTCGGAGAGTAACCCGGGCACATTGTCTGCTTACGCACGTGACGACAGTAATGATATGCGATACCGGGACCAACAATCTCAATGTCTAGAAATGTTCCAACGTTTTTATCAATAATACTTTGCTATGTCTATTGCCTTCATTTAACACACTTATTTTTCGGATTAACCAGACTTGAATCCGTTTCTGACTTCTAAAACATATTATTCGAAAATGTTAATTGGTGTTTGAGTGCCATTTCGTATATCCATATAAGCCCCCTGATGATTTAATCCACCATGGCGCAACAACGACCAAATCAGCTGCATAGCAACGTTCGCAATCGCTCTGTTGATCGGCAAGTCCTGATTTGCTAGGGCTTCTTCCATACTGCATGACGGTGTGTTGTTATCCGTCATCCCATCCAGTTCGGGATAGTAATCGAAGACCGATGGAAGCTTAATTGGGCTCCGGTCGCCGTGGCACAACCGCCCCAAAATTACTTGTCCATTATGAGAGCCGTTTCCTGTATCAAGCCATAGCGCATTTGAATACATGGTGGCATTCTCCTTTGCCAAGTCAGCCCGGAATTGCGCCACGTCCACGCAGGTAATGACCAAATCAAAACTTCTTCCGGCGTTGTCTTTCTCTATATCGAACATTCTTGGCATGGCCACCCAACCCCGTCCGTACAAATAATTGATACGCTGAATTGTTATGATGGCTTTGTTATGCCCAAGATCAGCCGGGTAGAACGCTTGTCTTCCTATATTGGGGTGTTCTACGACATCGCCATCCCAGGCGGTTACCTGTAAGCCTGGGTGCCCCAGATCGCGGATGGCGTAATCAATTCTGGCCAGACTGGTTAAGATTTCGGAGCCGGTACCACCGACACCGATTAAACAGATTTCGACAGGCTTACGCAGCCAGCGGTCTGGAGTGCAGAATTTGAAGGGTTTGATTGGATTGGCATCCATAGGTCACCGTTAGAAAGATCGTTTAATTACCAGTCTTTCTAACATGACAGATGAATCATGCAAGAAGTAACTTTTCTAAATTTTATTCAGCTCATTTCGTGGATAAAGCATTATTCTAGGATGTGCAAGATTTCCGTCAATCTCATATTCATGAAATCTGACCATTCTGCTATTACCCTTGATCACTCGTAGTGCAGTTATTCTTGAAGAAATAGCCGTATATACACCGCAACTTCTCAAATAACTCTTGTCAGTCTTTCCTAAACGGAATTTTACAAAAGACCTGCTGTCGGCTCTTTTCTTCCTATCTTTAACAAAACCAGCCATCGATTTTTTGCTTTTCCAGTTTGCAAACTGCATTAAACCGCATTCGTGTCCGTCTATCAGAATATCCACATCATTTGGATTTTCACATCCCTTTGCTGTAGAGCCGAACAGCCACATGCGCTTGATTCTAAAAGCCGTGAATTCGCATTCCGGTGTGCCAATAATGCCGTTACACTTTTTCACTCGTTCTGCTATTTCCAAGGCTGTTTTTATCGCTGTCGTCCGTTTCAAGCCAAAATCTCCCGCGACTTCTTTTCCCATGCCTCATCCGTTGGCGTGTCAAGCAAACCAATCCGATGAAAAACCTCTAACTGGAAATCTCGTGCACCACGACACAGATGGTCTTCTTTTTTGCCATGAAGTCTAGGGTGGTGGCATATCTGCGATGCTTCCGTTAAGCATCGACGCCTAACCATATCGGCAATATCCGGCGCAGCTTCACGTCCATTCTCATCCTTGCTGAATGGACACGTCGGGCATTTGCCTTTCATTACTGGCCAGCCGGAAATATTGGTTGAATTGTGCATACTTACCAGCGAGAAAATCCATCAAAGAACTGATCTTGGCGATCGATGAATTCGAACATCTTTTTTCGATTTGACCAAGGATCGCTGCATGCTTTAGCGCACGTCGAAACAACATCCCTGTAGATAGTTGCTGGAATTGATTTTACGCCATCAAAATTCATCAGCATCTTATCCCCAATTTTCTCCGCAGATGCGCTGCCACGCCCAAACATAATGATATTTGGCGATTCGCCGCAGGCTTTGAATATGACATACCGCCAGCTTGGATCGGCATTTCCTTTTTCTGGAATTACCTCAAGCGAGTATGCCAAGTCCCCGCCATGGGTAAGAAGGTTATATACCTCTGAAATTTTAGTCGGTTTGTCGCCGACTAAAATGCAAGGGCCTACAGCATCGAAATCATAGAAGCGCTCGCTTTCTTCAAGCCCTAGCATTTCTTTCAATGCGTCTATTTTCTCGTCAGGCAACTTGGCAACCTTCGAAACAAATCTTTGCAGTTGCTTTGCAGTAATGCCAACGGCTTTTGCGATTTCTGCAGGATTGTTGGGCCAACAATCCATCAGCAATTTTGTTTTCTCAGCACATGCCTGATCCATAGCATCCATCTCAAATTCCGAAGAATCATCACCATCGTAATCATCAAAGTCATCACTTCCGGCGCTCAACCAGGTAACACCGTCATCCTTCCTGAAAGTCCTACGTCCAATCGGAACCGCATTAACTTCCCAGGACGAAAGCCACTGGCCGGGTTCCCAGTCTATTTTGGATGAATCCAAATGGTTTTCCATTTCTTTGACAGGCAAAGTCATCCATTTTTCAGCAGCTTCTCGAACGGATTTGTTGCTATACCAAGTCCACCTTTTATTTTCTACGTGATGATTATGTTCCGTATTGGCATGAGCATTCAGAGCTTCCAGGTTATAGAAATCCTTTTCATTTTTTCGGGCAAGCCAACCAAATCTCATTACTTCGCCTTGAGCAGCTCTTAAAGAACCGGACAACTTTTTGTCCCCTTTTTCAGCAATTACGACATCAACCCCAAGCTTTTTTAAATTCAGCTTGAGATCAGGGCAAGATTCAGCGATAGACCTGTTGATTTTCAAAATATCCGGACATCCTTTCAATCCGGCTCCTTTTGACCATGCTTCGATCAAAAAACCAAGAAATGATCGCGGGTTATCAAGACACGAAAAAGCAAACCATTGGATTTGAGTTCCAGGGACAGTCAACCCATAGAGTATTAGGGGTTTAAAGCTGAATCTAGCGGCATCGGATAATGCAATGGTTTCACCGCTGAATACAACGCCATGCTCAGGATGCTCAAAGACGTGCTTCGCAATCGCAACGTAGAAATGATGCTCGCGCTGTTGATCGGAATTATTTGCTGCCATTCATTACCCCGCTGAACTAAAAAATTTCCGAAAATCCCGACACTCAAAGAAATGCCCATTGACCACGATCCGTGTTGCAAAGGTTGGTTCACCTGAATTGCAGTTACCGACGACACCGGCGATATAGAAACCACCAATATCGGACTTGTCGTCTGCCTTGGAAAAGAACGCAGGCATATTGCCATGCGAATGCAGATCCATGACCAGCTCATATTCATCCGGCAGCACATTCAAATAGGAAATATGCCCAGCACTAAACGAAATCACATCCGGCTCATACAGAGAATATTCTTTTCGGATTTTGTCCCACACCACCAATCCAGCCCACTCGTTCGGGGCGCAAAGGAAAGTTTTCTCGCAAACATCTTGCAAAATCCGTTTCGGAATCTGGCCATATGCCAACCGAACACCGACCGTGCCTATTCGTCCGTAGGGCAACTTGATCGATGACTTTGCCACCGGCAACCGAACTTCCAATACCGGATTGATCGCTTCGATATACACGCCATCACCAGCAATCACGAACCGATGCTTGCCTGTTTCCGGCTTGGGTAATTCTTCTCCATGTAAAGGCTGTATCAAGGTTGGTGTTTCGCCAAAAACAATTTGGTCGCGTTGGTCGGTGAGGTAGCTAGTCATCATTGGCAGTTATTCGTCCATCAAAAATGCAATTCAACTTCTCTTTCAGATACGTTATTTCGAAGCTTTCCATTGGCAATGGATTACCCGTATGCCGGTTACATTCGGTGAAATCAATCCCAGCCTCGTGAGCACGTTGGCATGTCTTGATGTATGCCTGCATGATCCCGGCGAATTCAATGAATGGATGATTGTTAACGCCAATCGCTTGCCGATAAAAATCGTCCACAATGACATCCATTTTCTTTAGCGCAATTTCACGTTCTTCTTTACTAAGCATTTTTCGCCCTCAACACTAATTGTTAGTTGACCATGCCACTATTTCGCTCATTTTGTGTTTACCTTTTAGGAATGATTTTCAATGAAATTTTCTACGCTATAGCGCAAGGTATTCAAATGTTCGTTCGGGAATTTATTTGCCTTATTCTTGGAAAGGGAATGCCAAAACCGATAATGGGCTTTGTTATCAACCGCTTGATCCTTATCCCCATCCAGAGAAAGGGTTGAGGGATTATTGACATGGGAGAAGGCGCTATCGAACATGACCGATTCCCAAGCCTTGATCTGAGCAATGCCGCACTCGTCAGGCAATGTTGCAGAACCCGTGCAGACATTGCCATTGGCATACACGTTCATTAACGGCGCTTGGTAGAGCCTCGTTTTGCTACTGACCCTGCCGTTGGTTTTCAACGCCGCCACCGCCAACTTGCCATTACGATTCGCCATCATCAGTAACCTTGGCCAAGGCACATCGAACTTTTTCATGGGCATCCCGGTGATATTGAACAGCATGGGACGAACCTGGGCCGGCACTGTCCAACCAATATGGGTTTCGGAAATCGACACGACATGTGGCGGCAACAGTCTTACTTTTCGCTTACCCATTTCCAGCATCGACCGCAAAATCGACTCCACATCATCTTTAGACATTAAGCGGCCGGCGCCGATGATGGATTCCCCTTGCTCGTTGATCACGAAATCGTGCATCGACACCAGAAAATCACCTGATCGATACTGGGAATAGCCACTTGAAAGCGCTTTGGCCTGATGAATCAGGATGGCGTGTTTCTGCACGATGCTCGGCTTTTCGCCTTGGTAGAACTGGAAAAAATCGTTAGGCTTCATTTTGGGCATCCAAATCAGCATTGATCACCTCGGCCAATCGAATCAACCCTCTCGACTTGGCTAACAGGGTCAGTCTCTCACCGACTTCCGAACATGCAAGTGGATTCAATCGAATGATGCCTGCCGGATTTTCACCAGCCTGAGCCATATCATTATAAACCTCCGACACAACAGACTCTTCCCAATCAAAGCCGCATCCGATGACATGACCATAGTCCAGATACACATCCCCATGATCGTTATCGCAGGGTGATATTCTACATTCGGAGGCTTTTAGTCCGAACTTTTCAATCCACTTCCAAACCTTGATCGTTTCCCGAACGAACTTGACCCAAGGATTCTGATAGATGGCCTGATTTGATTTTCGCCAACCGGCCAGCATTCGCCTGATTTCACGGATTTCCGGCAACGCTCCGAACATCGATTTGCAGTTATTGGTTAAAACCGATTTCAGATAACCAATGCGATCCTCCAGATACTCCTGATCGTCGGTTATCTCGGTAAACGGATAAACATCGTTTTCCAAAAAGAACTCAGCCAATTCCCCGTTGCTCAGATGGCCTTGAGTTTCCAATGCCTCCTTGAGCGCGTCCAGTTCATCACCCATCATCATCCATGCTTTGGACAGATCATCGACCAAGATGCCTATGCCGCCATTGAAGATTGTCCATTTCAGACAACCAGCCACCGCTTTGGCAAGTTCACGATCAATGTCCAACAAGGAAAACTGGGAAAATCTGGGATAAACGCCCAACATTAAGAAAACACCCTCGTTCTTACTTTGCTGCATTTCAAAGCTCATCGGCTCAAAGTCGCTGTGAACCGAGTCGATACCTGCAATGCTCATCGATTCTTGGTTCAAGTGATCCATGATTTTGGCAACGACCTCCTGATATAGGCGATAGACAGCCTCCCAGCCAGCCGTCACGGCCAGATCGATTTCAGCTTCTTCAACTAGCCCCATTGAATGGGCTAACAAGATCATGCAAGAAACTCCGGGGCGATTGGTTTCAAAATCGGCCTTGTCTTTTCGGTGCCGAATCTCGTTTATCAAACCGTTCAGGTCGGTTTCGATCCTGACTTGACCGAATAATTGACCTACAGCATCGGAAGTTGTTTGGGGTCGATACCCATAATGGTTCGGTTGGGCAGTTTTGGCAGGTTCAGCTTGAACTGAAAGCATGGCGGCTCGTTCTCGGTCTTGACGTTGTTATCAATGGGAGATTGGCTCCCCCATTCTTTCAATTGCGCTATTCCAACGCTATCAGCCTTATCAGCCTTTGGTTTTGACTTCTTGATGCGGCTTGATGGCATAGTGCAATTCCTCGCCTATCAGTTCAGGCTCATTGAGTTCGACATGTGCCAGATGCGGGTATGAGGCCGCATAGAGCTTGATGGCTTCTTCCGGCGATAAATCGGGCGCAGGATCGGCAAGTCGAACAGCCCCCATTTTGAAGACTCTCACCGGGCGAATGACAGTGGTATTGTTATTTTCCATGTTGAATCCTCGAATACTTAAAACAACGATTTATCGGTTACGGCAATTTCCGATAGTTTTTCGCTTGCCTCGTCCTTATGACTCGCTTCTTCAAACCGGGATTTTTCTGTCGGCTTATCCGTCTGCTTGCTCTTGGTCGCCTCGGCCTTTGCTTGCTTTCCAGCTTCTTTGATTCGACTCATGGCATCTTTCAAGTCGTTATGACCGCCTTCGCGCACATCGGCAAAATCGGCCAGTGAACGCGGAAAATCCGCGTCAAGCGATTGAGGATGGGTTACCACGTACAAAGGCATCGCCAAGGCTGCTCTCAGTGACTGGATAGCTTCTGAGACTTTCTCGTCTGCCGCCCCCTGCAACATCGGCTGTACCAGTACCGTCAGTTGATCACCCTTGCGGGTGATCGTGAATTGAATACGCTCATCGTTTTTGAGCATGTCATGGAAGGTTTCAAAAATCATGTTAAGCTGCCTCGCTTTCTGGGTCTTGGGTGTATCCATTGGGGTTTAAAGACATGGCTTCGTCCTCGTCGTCAAACCAATCCGAATCGCTGAGATAATCGGAAGGGTTTGATAATTCTTCCGCATCCAAATCATCGAATTCGCCCGGTTTTGCCATCACAGCGTCCAAGATCGCGCTTTCGTCGTCGCCATTAACGACGTCCGTTCTTGGCAGGTCGGCATCCAAATCGTCATTCAGATCTTCAAAATCGGTTTGATCGCTTGAATCCTCTGCATCAGTTAAAGACTCACTCTCCGGCTCTACTGCCTGTTGAGCACCGTTTTCTTTCGCCACCTCAACATCCGCTTCAACTGCCTGGGATTCAGTGGTTGGCTCGGACGAAACCGGCTCGACAACGGCGTTTGGCGTTTGAGTGTGCGATGTCATGTCTTGATGACTATCGTCACCCATGAACTTAAAAACGCAACTCGGTACAAAACCCGCGAAGTCGTAACCGCACCCAAAAACATCATCCAAGATTTCGTTGTTTTTCTTCTTCATCAGGACGGCAAACTTATTTTTCTCGCTTTGCTTTCCGTAATGCTCGACGAATGACAAACCTTTGCCATTTATGGCTTCGCGCAACACGCCTTCGATACCGGCCTTGGTGAAGGAACCTAAAAATTCCCTGTCCAGCATGAAATGCTCGGCCAATCTTGCTTTCGTCACATTCAACACGGACACAGCGCCTTTCGCCCAGGTCTTGTTCAGAATCGGAGTGGACTTTTCATGCTCTCCCAGTAAATGAGTCAACAGACGGTGATTGAAGGCCAGCGTTTCTTCGATACCCAAAGACGATAGCGCCTTCACGAATCCTTCGATTTCGCTGCCAATTCTTGTCGGGTCTTTTAAGGACTCAGGCATTTTCTCAACAGGCAACGAACTTCTCACCAGCCGATAAAGCGCAAAGGTGTTCACGCACAACACAGCCAGTTTGTTATCCGCAATTTGTTTTGCGCCAAGGTCGCGGTAAAACGCCTCGATCTTCTCAACCACTCTGGTCGGGGGAATCGCCGCGCTTGCATTGCCGGTATCACCCTCTTTTTCATCAGCATCATTATTGGAGGTGTCAGGATTTTTCCCCGTTACTGACTGGATGGGTTTGGTTGATTTCTTGGTCGAAGCTTTGCCTTTATCGTTGCTGGCAGGTGCGGATGCCGTTTTGAAGCTCTCTTGATAACTGGCGACCTTGTCTTTGTGGCAATCCAGATTAAAGCAGCAATCCTCTGTAATCCGACCCAGGCGATCCGGCGATGTGGATAGCAAGGCACCAAAATGAGCGCATTGCTTACAGCCCTGCTCAAACTGGGATTTGCCTACCCCTTCCGCACCGGACTGGCAGATAAGCTTGTAAGAATCCAGCCTTCTTTCGGTGTCGAGGAAAACGACCGCGTATTGTTCGGACAATGACGCCTTTTTCTCTAACATGGCTGCTTCGGTTTTCTGCTCATAGCAGGCCCGATTCGCGCACCGGCCTTCGCTGATATGTTCCTCGAACAGGCTGGATTGCATGCTGGAGTTATGGGGGCATCCATTGCAACCCGTCTTATCGAAAGTGGCTTTCGACAATTCCAGCGCAAACGAGGCCAGTCTGCTTTTCAGTTCCGCAACCGAGTAGCCGTTTTCGAGAATTTTGGCGAGAGTGGCCGTTTGGAAGTCGCTGGGCAGTTGGGAGAGCAATTCAGCATGACCCAATTTGATCTTGCGTTCTGTCAGTGCGTTAAGGACTTCCGAGGCGGCGTGGAGCAGCAATAACCGCGCATCGAACTTAACACCGCTCCAACCTAAAAGCCGTAACGCTTCATTTTTATCACCACCACAATCGGTTAACACATCCCTTGCCGCCACCGCTTCTTCGGCTGGACTCATATCAGCCCTTTGCGAATTTTCGACGGTGGCAATCAATCTGGCTTCCCTGTCGCTCAGCTTACGCACAACGGCTGGAATTTCGATCAAACCAGCCTCATTCGCAGCTCTCCACCGGCGTTCTCCGGCTACCACCCAGTAGCCATTGCCATCAGTCACCGGCCTGACAACGATCGGCTGAATGATGCCCTCAGCCCGTACCGAAACGACCAGTTGCTGAAATTCATGGTTATCAAAGAATTTGCGCGGATTGAATCCCTCTTGAACGCTGACTTGATCGACAGGCAGTTTTGTGAGTTCTGCTTGATTGGTTTGCATGATTTTCTCCATAGCTTTGCCACTTTTTAAGTTTCCCGAAAAGGTAGCACGGTTAATAAAAACTACAGAGTTAAATTCTCACCACATTAAAAAAACGCAAGACCAAAAACTTATTTCCTACACCGTTGATATTCGAGCAACAGCAACAGGCTTTTTGCTTAGATATTTAAGGGGAAAAAGTGAAAATTATTAGAAGCAAAGTAAATCAAAATGAATTCTTCATTACAGGATTCAGAGTGATGTAAGAATGCAAATAGGCCAGAATAATTCCAGACAAAAATGGCGAAGCATTACTGGATTACCCTGAAGAGAAGACAATCTGGCTTTCAGATATTCTAAACGAACTACTTGAAGCAGGATGGATAACTGAAGACGAGTATCAGTATCCCTATATCATTATTTTTAATCGATTGTCCAAATAGAATTACCTGACAGTATTCTATTGAAAAACATGTAGAAATAAACATGAGCCACTTTTTAATTTACATGGAAAGGGCATTAAACGTCTTCACTACGTAAAAATTGATCGTTAAACCAATCGTTTATTAATGTTTTAGATTGAAGAAAACTTATAGCAAACAAAATAAGTGATTTTAATGGTATATTTTCAATTCTGAGCAAGTGAGTTCTAAACGTGGCATCTTCCACTATAATTCCGGAAGCCAAATTGTTTTCATAACGCTTTTTAGCAGAAATGCCCTCGTAAACATTGATAGCCAAATCAAGATGATTGACGAAAGATTCGCAAAATGGCGTACCAATTGGATTATCCGTATCCAGATGAATACATCTTCCAATTGTTAGGTTAGATTCTACATCCTGATCCGAAAGCTCTTCTATCATCATGCTAAGATTGCCGTCATTGTTCCTCTTTGCTATGACGTCCATACGACGAATCCCATTAATCTTGTACTCCCAAAATTCTTGAAGAGAGTCCGTGTTCAGTTCTTTTGGATACAAGATATACGATGCCCCTTCTTTATTTTTCCTGTGGATATTTAAGTTCTTCCACCAGTTAGGATTAGCAGGAATTAAAATTTCTTCATTTAACTGAAACGGGGGCTGTTTATGGTAAGTTTGCGTTGGATCCAACCTAACAAATAGCGGTGACTCCTTGAAATTTTCCTCACAAAATGAATAGATTGACGGATTAAGAAATGGATCCATCTTATAGTAGTATCCGTTTCTATGAAATATCTCCGACCCTTGTATATTTTCGAGCGCACGCGCGTTAATTAATTCGAGGTCTAAGTTCCCAGACAACTTCTTCCTTCTTATACACTCAAAGAGTGTGGCATCACTAGAGAATATCGACTGGTTGATTTCATATTCTTGAAATCGATTTCGCAACATCGTGACCTTGAGCTTCTTTCCCACATCGAACATGAAAGAAAAGAGAGCAAGCCGCTCAGACGAACTAAATTCTGTGAACCATCCTATCTCCAAGTAACCACTATACTTATCATAATCAGTGGAGCATAGCAACTCTTTTCTTGCATCAATGATGCATTTTGCTTTTTCTGGTGAATCAGAAATTAGTCTTTCCACGTACTGTTGGTTTGAAATTGACTCTCCAATACAGCAGGAAACGGCCTGTTCTAATTCATGGAAATATTCGTCAATAGTCATAAATTGCGCCTAAATATGAAAGTAACAGCCAAACATCATTCGCACTATACTCTCGGACACCATAGTATCCTGCCTTTTTTTATCCAAAAATGACAATTACATAGGTCATGCTGATGTATCGAAGGAGAAATACTCGGACGCCCCCAAAAATCAGATTCGATTGACCAACAGGGTCGGCGAGAAGGATTTAGTGAAAGTGAGATTTGAACATCACACCCTCCAGGGCACTTGAAACAAACCCATTTCTTAACACCAGCATCAACTACTAACCATAGCTCGCCTTGCGGAATCATCTTATTGCTTGGATATTGATCTTGTCGCCTTACTAAATAATCGAAGCTGAGCAGCCCTAAGCGACGCAACAAAAACGTTATAGCATGCTTCATCTTCATCAATTCACCCTATCACTCCAAGGAATGGGGTTACGTCACCTCGACCCCATGTTGACTCGCTTCCGCAAACTGGACACGATTGGATCGGTAAGCATGTCATTGCTCGATCTTCGACGCGATCAAATCGTCGGATGCGGTTGTGTGTCATGCCAGTATTTCCTCGAAATGCTGTCAGGCCCTGTATCAACTCATCCACGGCAGCACAAGCTATGCTGGTCGTGAATGTAACGACGGCAGGCGCAGGATCACCGCCACCATCCACATAGGCCTCTGCCTTACGGCGCTCGAATTCTCCAGGATCGTTATGTCGTAGACCTTCTTCTGCGGCACGATGAATGTTCACGACGCCTAGACACATCAGGCATGGACTGCCTGGTTTGATGGTTGATACTCGACCGGTCATGTCATAGTTGGCATCATTTCGAGCGGATCGCATGCGAAGCCCTACGTCAATCACAGGGATTCCATAATAGTGAGCAAGACGATTTAAAGTGAGACGTCCTTGGTGGTCATCGGTACAACCGAAAAGTACGTCACATGAACGCAGCAAATCACGTAGCGATGCATCACCCACCCAAGATTTTCTGGCTACCACTTGAGTACCCAGGTCCGCAGCTTCGATTTCGCGAGCTAGAATGTCGACTTTGGCTTGGTCAGAGAGCACGTCGGAAGTTCGAGCCCCATGTACACGATTGAGGTTGGTGATATCTATCGTGTCATTGTCGATCAACGCCAGGTATCCAACCCCAAGCCTAGTGAGTAATGAGGCCACAGCACTACCAGTGCCACCGCAACCAACTATCCCTACGCGTAGTTCTCGTATGATTGGATTGAAACTGGGGCCGAAAAGCAACGATTGACGAGCGAGAAATGCAGTTTCGACATTATCTTGCTTTGTTCTACGAATCGAAACTTTGTTGCCAATCACTGAAATCGAAGATGCTTCCATTGCTTCTGCTGGGGAACCCCATAAGCGTCCGGCTATGGCGTTGTCACCACCAAACACTAAGCTGGCTAGCCCCAAACGGTCTTTATTGAAAGCTGTCCGTGCAAGCTCTGCTTCGTTGCGATCATCCTGATCGGAAAAGAAGGCCTCAGCATTAGGATGAGTATGTACCAGCCCCGCCACCAGGCCTCTATGTTGAGCCAAACCCAGTAATTTCATAAACCCTTTTGTAGACCAGGTAACATGCATGGAAGACGATGAGACTATGTCATCAGCGGCTATGGGAATAACCTCATGAGAAATTAGCCGGGTGCGTTGTTTTCCAGACCAAGGATCTGAACCAATTTCCGCCTTACCGAACAGTATATAGGCGGCTGCTTCTGAGCCGTTGGCACGATAAAGCAATTCGCGAAGTGTCGTTTCATGCGGCTCCAACAACACAATATCGAGCTGTCCTTTCATTACTTAGCCTCCGCAAGAGCGCGCTCAACCCGTTTGATCATGGTGTGCAGACCATCAGTTCCAGGGCGCCAACTGGCGTTATGACGAGACCAACGCTGCCAGTTGCGTCCAACAAATGGATGCGGCACATCGGCACAGGTTGGGTAACGGCCAATAGAAATAAGAGTCAGCCACGGATCACAGAAAAACATATCAGGAGCCACGTCTGGGTAGCCTGGCGGCAGGATCACCAATATGTCAGCAAAAGGGTGGTTGAACTTACCTATCGGTAGGTGCATTTGCTTTAACACGACACCAATATGTGGTCCGTCACTAGCCAATTCGGCTTCGATCCCATGATCGCTTAGGTAACGCCGATCTACTTCAGGTAGTACCGAAAGACCTTCGGTCGTGTCACAAATAACCGTGATAAATCTTTCAATACCCGGTTTGCTGAGATCGATCAAATCTGTATCACGAACTAAAATATCCTGGCCTCCACGAACCTCAAGATATACGTGATAGGTATCCGCAGGAACATTCGCCAATTTTTTCAGCACGCTGCCGCTGATATTAGGCTTTCCCCACTCCAGTTGACGATCGTCAATGGTGAACTTGAAAGCGCGATCAGTTTGGAAGATTACAAAACGTTCCGCGCTATTTCCGCGCAAATCATAGGTCTCATCAAGTCGAAGAT
Source organism: Methylobacter sp. BBA5.1 (assembly GCF_000746145.1). NCBI lineage: Bacteria > Pseudomonadati > Pseudomonadota > Gammaproteobacteria > Methylococcales > Methylococcaceae > Methylobacter > Methylobacter sp. BBA5.1. Next base: position 33,751 of record NZ_JQKS01000013.1, on the reverse strand, counting down.
CTTCAAATTCACCAGATGCAAGAATTGCGTAAATGCTGAAATCATCGACTGGATGCAAACTTGCAGCTTGGATAATTTGACGCCCCGTCGGTACAGGATCGTTGATATCCAAATACCGTTCGTTCATTTGATCGTCGGCTACTAAAATACGGTATGCATTGTGTTGATGTCTTTCTTCACCAAGAGCAGCGCCGTTTACTTCATGGGCTTTGCGGTTGTCACCGCTAGGAATAATTTGTTGCATTGAGAATCTTTCCTGTTCGGCCATCTGCGGGATTGCAGTTTTCGCGGCCTTCACTAACTCAATCGCAACGGTTTTCCTAACCGGAAAGCTAAAATCAATTTTTTTTTAAATTTCGCGCAATTTTCACTGTGTCTGATTACGCGAAGGAATGATGGAATTTTTCACTTTTTCAAGAAAGATGAACGCGGTTTGCTACTTGTCAACCAGCTCCTTAAGCATATTTTTTTGAGACTCGGTAAGTTGTGATGACTCAATTGCTTCTTCAAATGATATTTGAGTAACAACCTTTGTTTCAAAGGATGTCCGTAAGCTGTTGTTCAAGGTCAAACTAGGAGAGCTATTAAAGAAGGCTGAAATAGTGTCAGCGGTAACCTGCATTTCGGTAGCAATCCTTTCAATGAAGCGCATCGGAATTGTTATCGGCTCGATAGCTCTGTCACGCAAGCGGATCAAAAACAAATTTGAAATATCGAGTCGTTTTGCGAGCGATTTGAATGAGGTTGGGTTTATTTTGGCAAACGGATTGACGGGAACATTATCGTCAACGTTCATAATAGTCTGAAACCGTTGCCAAGCATTCTCAACGGTCTCTTCCATCGAATCAGCTACACTTTTTCTTTGGTTAGTATCTAGCATCAATTCAATCGAACAATCGACCAAGGCCTCAGAATATTCCGGATATTCTGATAGGTAGCGTTCAAGTGTTTTGCGATCATGAATTGGTTCGACTGCAAAGGCCAAAATTATCTCTTCTTCACTAGGAATAGTATTTTCGTTCATTACACATTCTCCCCTTGAAGAATGGTGTTAAGCGTTTTGAATGCACGATCACGACGATTTCGAACCGTCCTCTCGTCACACTTCAGAATGCGTGAAATAGTCATGATATTTTTATCTTTAGAATCAATTTGAAAACCCTGCATGATTAGCCCGATCACTCGCTTTTGATCATCAGGTAAGGTATCAATCGCAGCAGTTAGCTCTAACCGGAAATCTGGATCGTCAAGAATTGATAAATTCCCATTTAGAAAATCTGCGGCAGCTGACTCAACTTCAGCCGAAATTTCCGATCCATCATCATGTTCCGATTCCAGAGGAACTGTTTCAACGTTAGTTGGACCGATTTGACGTAAAGCTGATATCTTGAAAGCTGACAATGCCTTATCGAAACGTATTTCAAAAAAATCTAAATAAGTTGAATTCCCTTTGCAGTCTTTTGCAATTCGCTCAACGAATCGCCCCGTAATTTCCTCGCGAATCCCATGCGCATCTGTTTTTCTAGAATCTGAGATCGTTGAACGCAACGAATTCTCGATCCGTTTCATAAGAATCCGGAAAATTACCTCGAAATCTGACTTTGCCCCTTCAACCCAAGCTCTTCGAAGAAAGTATATCAATACCTCTGAGGGTACATAACCAGGGTTATTCTTGGATATGATTTCAAATTGGTGAAGGCGTTCCGATGAATTAACTACTTCGAGCTTTTCAAGAAAGGCTTCAATTTCAGGGGGCCGCTCATATGGTGTACCATCTTTCTTTTTTCGCTTCAGTGGTTCTGGCATTCATGGCCTCCAAAATAATTTCTACTTAGAAAAATTGGCAATCTCAAATCAAAACTGGCTGAGCTTCTTCATTGCATCTGATAATCGTTCTGCCCCCGGTATTGGATTGTTATCAAAAATCATCATGTATTTAAACTCAGAGCCACACTTCGATTCCCAAAGTTTTCCGAGTTTCAGTTTGAATTCCGAGTCTGAATTATCTCGATCATCACCCTTAGTTTCAATCATGATGACCTTGCCGCCTTTTGTCTTAACGATGAAATCAGGATAATGATTGATAAAACCATTTATCCTAAACCCTTTACCTCTCGAAAGGTTGCGATGCCACCAATGAATAGTTTCAAGGTTGGCAATATCATTGATAACCCGTGATTCAAAAATCCCCATTGATGCTTCTGTGCCATAGAGACTTTTCGGTAAAGCCGGTGCATTACTTGATGGAGTAATGATTTCTGGAAATTCAAAACTTGGTTGAATCAAGATTTTGTCAATATCCAGAATGTCGATAAATGTTTTGTAAGCATGCGCATCAGCCAAAGTTGTAATTTTTTGCTTTATTTTTCTCACATACGACACATCTCGTTCAAGGCAATCGCGTATCTGAGCCTCACTAAACGATTCAACGATACGCCCTATGTATTTTTTAATTTCTTGATCGGTAATTGGATACATATTCCCAATCAAATCTGTTAACCGTGCAGTCAGGTTCATGACCTGGCTTGATCTATCACCTTTCAAAATAAGTGCGTTAAATTTTCTTCTATCGTTAACATTGACCTTGAATGGCGTGGCTTTGTAATTTTCATCACCAATTTCCTCAAGATCCACACGATACATTTCAGTTTCAACGTCTTCGAAGCTGATGGTGGCATCGGCTTGGGACAATTTGAAATCTTTTAACAATAACTCCCGCTCAAAAATTTGAACAGCGTCATCGTCATCAAACCAAGCGCCAGTCTCAACCTTAGTAAAAAATTGAGGTAGCTTCAGCCCCATTGCTTGTTCTTTGAAGATATCCTTGATTTTGTGTTTGTTCATTTTGTCTTCCAGATCTGCGGGAATATCAGTTTTGGCTGCTACCTCTGCTTGCTCCTCATAAGCTTTATTCTGAACAATCGCTTGCTGCGTTACCTGGTCGACAAAAACCTGGCTACTAGATTCTTCACTGTCGCTATCAGTGCCAGACTTGGTAGCAGCCAAACATTCTTTATCGATCGTATCAAGATCATCGAGCTCGGTTGATCCGGATTCTTTACTTACAAGATTGCTAGACTGATCAGTCTGGTATTGAAACAAACCGAATAAATCATTTGTTTCTGGTTGGGTATTATCTGTTTCTTGATCTTGTTGATCATGCTGTGCAGTAATATCTCGGTAATCCTTGTCTGAAAATCCCGCGCGATTCAATGCTTTTACAACACTTTGCAGTGTATCCATGAAAAGGCTTGATGCCGTGAAGACATAACTCAGGTTCAACAAATCATGACCATGTTGCTGCACATGAGGCATCCGTAGAATCCGACCCAGAATTTGTTCTACATCCACTGCAGATGACTTGTCGGCCAACGAGGCAAGAATGTAAGCAAATGGGCAATCCCATCCTTCCTTGAGCGCATTGACAGTGATGATATAGCGGACAGCACATTCACGGCTCATGAGATCAATACCTTTAAGCTCGTTGATTTCAGCAGTTTTGATTTTGATTTGCTCTTCCGGAATACCTAGCTCAATTAACTTTTGCTTGGTCTTCTCATAAGTCGTATTGTCTTCGCCAGTGCGAGGTTGTGCCTGAAACAATACGATCGGTCGAATATACTTCCCACCCTTTGCTTCTTCCTGGATAGCTATCTCTTCAAGTTGCCTTCTTAAAATTAAGGCACTTTCAATGGCTTCTCCGCGGCTTGGTCGATTAGCGACAATCACCGGCAATTTGACCATATGCTGTTTCTTCAGCGCCATGGCATCCACATAACTAATGATGTTGCTGTTTTTTCTCGGAGTAGCGGTCAAATCAAAAATAAAATGCGGATTCAGATTGACCAACATTTCCACCGATAAGGCGGTTTCCGCATTGTGGCTTTCGTCTACAATCACGACTGGTTTTAGACGGCGAATGACATTGATAAGGGCTGATGGATCGTATTCTGGCAGCAATGCTTTAGAATCATCGATATCGTCTGTAAGGAATGAAGCCAGGTAGCCATTGTCCTGGTAAATCTTTCGATCCTCCTTGTTTTTGGCTCGCAAGCTATCGAAACTCATGACCACAACGGACAGTTGTTCACTTGCTGCATCCGCGGTAAACCCAGCGCCCATCAGCAAATCACGCTTTTCATAGACAGACACGCGATTGCGGAACAGTTGGTTCAATCGCTTTCTGTAGGGATGCTCTGGGTTATCCAGATTGCGAACCGTTTGCTCCAATATCGTTAGCGATGGCACCAGCCAGATTACCAACTTGCTTCGGTTGGGGTCATGAGCGGTAAATGCGTCGAAAATGGTTTTAATTGCATTGACAGCAATGAAAGTTTTACCACCGGCTGTCGGCACTTTGGCGCAAACGTGGGGCACACCAGGTACGTTGTTTTTGTAGGGTTCCATCCCTGTGACTCCTTTTTCATCCCAATAGGCTTTGAAGGCCTTTGCAAGATGTGGATTTTTCTCTAGAACGGCCAAGTATTCTTCGAGGTTATCAATAACGCGTTGCTGATAATCTTTTAATTCCATGATGATTGTTCCTTAAAAGCGCGTAATATCACGAGGTATTTTTTTGAAAATAATTCCATGCTTTGTCATAAACTCCTTGGTCAACAAACATTTGTCGGCATAAATGATGGCTGTTGACGGCTTGTTTCCGCCGAATTTTAAAGCACCAAGGAAATCCAGATCCAAACAAGTTGCTTCATCGGCTTCGTAATAGAAAATCCAAGCCGTTTCTGTGTTCAACCCTAACAAATATTGTGAATAAGCGTTTTCTTGATTAACTCGATATTTGAATGGAATACCTTCACTGTGAGCCACATAATTGCGCATGGGATCAATTCCAACAGCTTCATTCAAGGTTTCATCTTCGTTGAAAATTGGGTCGCCAATGGTGTAGTAATCGAAACCGCCCCCCAGTCCTTCAGTTCGTTTTGAACCTTCACCATAACCTGATATCACTCGGCGAACTCTTTCTGCCGTTATAGATTCGGCATACTCCTCCATTTCGATTAAGATAAAACGACGGTTACCTTTATCTTGGGCATTAAGTTTTAATACAGCATGAGCCGTTGTACCGGAACCGCTAAACGAATCTAATATTAAATCATCAGGTTGTGTTACGAAGCCTAATAGTTCTTCAATTAATGCAGAAGGTTTAGGGTAGTTAAAAGGCCTTTTATTTTCTGGAAAAATTGATTTTATTTCATTAGTTCCCGTTCTACCATCCAATTCAATAACTGAAGCTAACTTTGCCTTATAATCTTTAGCATATAATTTTAGCTCTATTAATTTTGATTCATTATCACCAAAAATTATCTTTCCCTCTGACAGCAATTTATTCATTGTTTCTTCAGGAAAGCGATATCCCATTAATGGTTCTTTACATGGTTTTTGGGTATTTGGATGAATTACGTCATATCGATAACCTTCTTTACCAGGGTTGTGTACGCTTTGGCTACCGGTATATATACCCCCTTTATCAATAAATTTATATCGGTCGAGAGGCCATAATTCTGACTTGTGCTCTCTAAACCATTTGGTATAAGCATCTTGCAGTTCCTCAGGATCGCTATATTGCGATTTAAGCTCTTCACCTATTTCAATTAACTTTTGCTTAATATCGATATATGTTGATTTCCAGATTGGATTAAGTAGCGCCTTGTTCTTTGCGTAACAAAGAATGTATTCATGTTCAAGACTAATATTTGTTGGATTGTTGTCTGTTACGTTTCGCCAAACAATCTCACCAACCCAATTATTAGCCCCAAATATCTCTTCAAATAACAACTTTATGTTTGCGAATTCAGTCTTATCAATGCTAATTAAAACAACTCCATCTTTCGCTAATAATCTATGCAACAGCTTTAATCTAGGGTAAATCATGCATAGCCATTTGTCATGTCGTGACAAATCTTCACCCTCTTTCCCAACAACTTGACCAAGCCATTTCTTAATTTTAGGGTCATTAACAGCATCGTTATAAATCCACCCTTCGTTTCCCGTGTTATAGGGCGGATCAATATAGATACATTTAATTTTACCTTCGAACTCAGGCAATAAACTTTTCAACGCCTCAAGATTATCGCCATGTATAATCTTATTTGCTCTGCTATTTTTGGGCATGCCTTCTAGTGCTTCAAAATGACTTTCATGACGTAAAACACGAAAAGGCACATCATGATGGTGATTGACGACTTTATCCTTTCCGACCCAGGTAAGTGTTGGCATGGGCAATTAATTCCTTGAGTTATACTCGTATTGGCAGTGAAACTTGCGGTTGAATTGGCATCAAAATTGACTGGTACGTTTTTAAAATTTCGTTATATAAATCGGCATGTTTGGGCGCTTCCACCGTAATGACCAAGGCATACTTAATTTTATCGGCTCTCGTCGTTGCGGCTCCTGCTTCTCTAGCGTTGTAATGAATATCAAACACTGGAGCATTTAACGTTTTTCCCAGCATGCTTTTTTCTTGATGCAATACGGTTTCCCATTTCCCCATATCTGCTCGCTTTTCTTCCTCTGTAGCGTATTTTTTCATATCGAAAAAACCTTTCGACTCGGCATTGCTCTTCTTTTCTTTGACGCGAGACTCGTTTGGCCGAAATACGATATCAAGTCCGGCTCGGGTGTAAGCCGAAGCATCTTGCGGGTCGACTGGTGATGCATAGCAAAAAGTAGCTTTAAGTCGAATTCGACCTGAAAGCCCATCTTTTGGAATAGGTAGTGATGCGCGCAGATATTTCCCAGGCTTTAATTCGCCTTGATAAACAACTCTGGCAACACCGGATGGACAGGTAATAATATCCATGAGATTTTCTGGGACTTTGCCCCAACCCACTTCAAACTTATTATGATTCGCGTGATCGGAACCATGTACAAGCAAAGCTTTAATTGCAAGAGCCGACAACTCCGAACCGAGAATCGCGCGAATACCCACTGCGCTCCTTAAAAGGTAGGGAGAGGCAAAGCTTGTCCCTAATTGCGGCACAAGCGAAGGCTTTTTTCCTTGAGATAACACATGAAAATAACGCAGCGCATCGCCACCAAAAGCCATCAAATCTGGCTTTACGATTCCCGGACTTCTTCCAGGGCCGAATGCACTATATGAAGCTCGCCTCCAGGAAGATTCTGTGTCGTTCGCGGCTCCCACAGCCACGGCATTGACACTGTCCGAAGGAACTTGGATTCTGGCATTACCCGATTCTCGATCTCTTTCGCCATTATTACCAATCGCGATAGCCATAAAGGTTTCACCATCGCTTAAAAGATCGTCTATCACTGATGTCCAGGCATGAACATCAGCATCTTCAATAGGCATGTCCGGTCCCAAACTCAGGTTTATGAATTCATACTGACGAGACAACAAAACCTGCTCTATAAGACCTAATGTTCGGTATAGCTCTAGAGGATCTTCAGTTTCAGCATCGTTATCGAGCACTCGAAGATGATCAACATAAGCAAAAGGACGTGGAGCGACACTTTCAGGCTGGATAGGGCCAAACAAAAATGCAGAGGTCACTGCTAATCCGTGATCTAGACCGTCTGGATCGTCTTTTGCGTCGGGATCGAGCACTTTGTATGATCGCACCCATTTTTCAATCGGGTGAGTTTTGGGCAAGCCGCCATCAAGAATGGCAACTTTTGGAGTGTCTGATAAAGGCTGCGCATCGGGCAACTGACACTTCACCGAAACTTCCTTGGTTCGCTGCATTGGGCGCAAACCTCGAAATTTGGGAACGGGCCTAATGACACGAACAAAAGAATAATTCGCAACGTCTCTGATGTTATCGCAAGATCCTTCTACTGGGACAAACCAAAGATTTCCAGCCTGAAAACTGAGTTTACGGTGCAATTTAATTTGATGTTTCTTTGCGAATTTCTCAAACCCATCTTTGATGAATGCGTTGTCTTCGTCGGGAAGTAGGTGAATACCTACCTCGAAAAATCGCTCATTTTTTGAGCCGTAGTCACGGACCCGATCTTCAACGGATAAACCATCAAATTGTTCGACATGAGCGAGATCAACCGCTTCATCACTTCCTTGCTCAACCTGATCTACCCATTGGATCATATGCCGAAAGGAACTTCGCTTGCCTGCCACAAAAAGCTCGGTTGTAGTGCATTTGATAGGTGAATCTTTTTTGGACCATCGTTCGGGCACAATCTCAACCGTTCGACTCCCAATCGACTCCAAACCAGCCGATCTCAACAGATTTGTAGGAAAATACGATTTGGCGATGAATGATGGATTTAGCGTAAGCCGTGCAACAGCGAAATCACGAGGGCACGCTTCCTGAGGCAAATCATCAAGCATGGATGATGCGTGAGAAAACTGGGGGATCATTCGGCTTTTTGCTTCATCGAAAGAGTAAATTTCTACCTTTTCCCCGCCACGCTTCGGCGCTTTAATATCAAATGTTAACAATTCGCCGCGACCAATCAGAAAATTTGTTTGAGTCATTTTTCTTGCCTTTCTTTTGAGGGCGCTTTGCCGCCAGTATATTTACGAATCGTATCGCGGCTTACGCCCGTTATTTCTGAAATTTTATGCTGCGAAATTTTGGTTTTATTGGCAAGTTCTACCGCTACATCAATACGCTGTTGATGCTCAAGGGTAAGCGCCTTGGTTTTAACGAGCTCTTCAATAACGTCCGAGTCTGAGGCGTCGCTTAGCGCCAATGTCCGCCGAAATCGTTGAATTGATCTCTCTATGTCGCTAAACGATTCACCGTTAAAAATTAGCACCAATATGTCTACCCAGCGTTTGAACACAGGCAGGTCTGGACCGAGAAATTGAATTACAGCCTCTTTTATTTGGGTGATCGCAGGCAGCTTGAATTCAATAATAAGATCAAAACGCCTCCATAGCGCAGGATCGATTAGTTCAGGATGATTTGTTGCAGCTAACAACAATCCTGATGACGGCCACTCGTCGACCTCCTGAAGCATTACGGTCACCAACCTTTTTAATTCACCAATATCGGTATCGTCGTTACGTTTTTTTGCAATGGCATCAATTTCGTCAAGTAGGAGAACGCAAGGCGCCTGCTTAGAAAAGTCCAAGGCTGCCCGCAGATTTGAACCCGTTTTTCCCAGCAAACTACTCATCACGGTTGTCAGGTCCAGCACATAAAGTGGTAAGCCCAACTTGGAAGCCAGCCATCGTGCAGTCAGTGTTTTACCCACTCCAGGCTTACCAACAAAGATTGCAGATCGGGTTGGAAGCAAACCTAATGCCGCCAAACGCTCTGACTGCTTGCGTTCTTGGATGATTTGGCTAAAGCTCTCTTCCAGGTCTAGGGACAGCAAAGGTTGTACGGTGCCAGACTCATCATGAAATACCTTTAGCAATGACATCCGCGACTCGTTATCGACTGGCACAGGATTCGAAGGCTCTTCCTTTCGGCTGGATTTACGCATAACTCCGCCACTTCTTGTAGGTTTGCTCCGTAAATACTGATCCATTTGTTCTGCAAGGTCAGGTTTGATGCCACGATACTTACGAACCAAACGAGCTACAAACAAGCGTACATCTTCTGTTTGCTCGTTGATAGCCAGCCTTGCAAGCTGGGCTAAATCTTCAGATGTATCAACTAGTTCGCCCATTTATTTACCAAGTTAATGATTTTATTTGTAATTTTTTTATTAAAATTCGGACTACATATTATTGCATATTTTTCTCGAACGTAAAAGAAAGAACTTGACATCCCAGAATGATTTTGATCCTTAGCCTCTGATTTTATGAACAAATTTGTGAACGCTATGCACCTAAAAGTCATAAATTGCATTTGATATCGCGGCAATCATCACTCTTTTAGCTGATCATTATCCTTATGACTGAATACAAACCTAATTAAAGATCAGATATCCTGATTTTCATCAAAAAACATAGATTGAGAAATGTATCCGGTGAAATACTGGCTTAATCAAGGTATCTGCTATAGACTTTAGGACATAGAAAGATAATTCCGTTCTCTATCGTAATTGGCAAATACAAGAGGGCGATGTGGTCTGTAAAGGCTAATCTATGAGGAGAAATGCCAATGTCGCAACACCCGCAACAAGGTGGTGCGTCCGTTCATGCGCGCGGACAAATACCATCAACTGATCTTGCTTCCCTGGTCCAATTTTTGGTGAAGGCCTATCCGCCGGATAGGAATGCTACCAATTCAGTCTATGCTTGGCCCGTTCTAACATTCGATGCAAAAAATAATCGTTTGGGTATCAATACCTACGGGATACTACGACGGTTTCTCGCACAAAAAGACTTGCAAGCCTTATTCAAACAGAGCTCTGACACAGGATTCTTACGAGATATAGCCAGTCCTCCTAAAGGCTTTTCTGCAAAACTGGGCGGGCGGCTTTTCAAAGACAATATCATGGAGGTGTCGCAGCACTTGATCCAGCTGAAACGGCTCATTGAGGCCGAAATCGCTAACCTGGATGTCTCGATCAATAATCTGTTGATCAACGATCCGGTATCAGTAATTGAGACCTTATCTACCAACACCAAATGCAAAAACTTCCTCAAGCCATGGCCTGCGCAAATGGTATCTATGGAGTTTACTAAGATCGATCGTAGTAAAGACGGCCGCGAAAAAGAGGTCGCACGCGTTTTATCGGCTCAAGAGGAAATCCAAGCGGAAGATTGGCTTGATCGGATGGCTAGCAGTATCTCGGAGGCTCAGTCCCATCGGGACGATGAGTTTGATACCTTGCAGCGTGAAAAGCTCATTGCCACCTTACGACAAGATTTCGATAAACAGGATAGTCAGGTCACCCGCTTCCTGAATTTCCTTGAGGATGAGGCTCTATCACGGGTCCGCTTACGTGTCAGTTTTGCCATTATGGAGAGTTTGGCAGCCCAGAAATCCAAATCTACCAAGACAACTGATCAGAAATTTATCGATTATGTTCGACGCGTCACCCTGCTATTTGGATACTTCGGCGCTCCCGAATCGCAGCATTCAATTCATCTTGATCTAACGCAGGCCTTTGGATTGGCTGCCGAGTTTTCAATTTCCCAGGAATTGACAAAGGCCTTGTTCTACAACTGCTTGCCGGTATGGGCGGAATGGAACACCCAATTATTTGAATCGCGCAAAATTGATTCGCAAACCCGCGGCGTATCGGTCGTTCGGGAAGTCAGTTACCGGTTCCGAGTCAATGGCAAAGATCCTCTCAATGAGATGGAACCAGCGTTTGATGCCCGGCTTAACCGCTTGCGAGCCATTCTCCTGGAGGATTCTGATTTCGAAATACCGCCCTCCAAATTGCGCAGAAACCTGAGCGAAGTGGTGTTTTTATGGCTGGTCTTGAATCCAGGGATTCAGTCTTCTGAACTGCTAACTGCAGCCTCACAGCTGACTCATGATTTGAAGGAACAAGGCCGATTAGGACTAGCCACCTTGCTGTGTGACCTACAATTATGGAGCGGCGATGTCAAAGAACTGAGTAAAACCCTAGTCGCTTTGCTCACCACCCAATCTGAAAACATCATCAATCGCGCACAGCGCTCTGTGGATGATTTATACCTCGTCGTTCAGCAAGGCGTCGTGGATTGGACATCAATCGAACGCTCCAAAGGCCGCGTCCGTGATCCTCTGATTAAGCCACCATCGGGACAAGCCGAAAATATCGAGTGGTTCAAGCACATCCAAATTGCTAATAATCCTGATGAAGTGGTTGATCCCTTGTTCTCTGTTCGTGTTCGCACGCAACTTCATGAAAGGACACTCTCCGTCCGAGCCGATAATAATACCGCGATTACAACCCGGCGAGATTTACCGCCACAGTTACTGAATATTACTTGGCGGCCCTTCCGGGTTGATGAAAATCAATCCCCTATACAAAGAACCCACCGGGTTGTTATGGATCGCGTCTGGTTCATGGATTCAGGTATCGATATCTGGTACGACCCTGAGCGTTTGAAATTACGCAAGCATCCGAAGTTCTCTGACGAAGACCAGCGCCAATATCGCGCGGCCGCAGCCACGGCCATGGCCGTTCTAACCTATGTCGTACTCCAAATTGTCAGTGAAAAAATGGATTCTCATTCCGATACACATTTGCCAGCGTTGATGATCCGCTTTCAAGAACAAGGAAAAAACGCTGCCAAAGAGGAAGGTGATCGCTGGATTTATGCCATCTCGCAAGCCGTTGAATCTGCCTTGATGCGTGACTTACCGATTCGCATGCAAGGATTGGTTGCCGATGGCAATAAGACGGATTACAAAGCCAGGGGGGCTGCTTTTGCACTGTCAGCTGCTTTTCCGATGATCATGACTACCAATCGCCAGTTAACAGTGAGTAAGGTCGCCGCAATTATCTATACGACGCGACCTTGTGACGATCATCCGATCACCAATGATACCGATGGCTTTATATTCCGAGCTAAAACGTATTTGGCAGAATCCGTAGATCAATCAGATGTCGGCTACCGCATGGTCTTCGATCGCATGCAAACCCATGTTGTTGAAACCCGGGATGAGATTAAAAGTCCAAAATTGATCGTTGAAGAAGTCTCAAGATTACAAGCCCTCGGCTTTGAACATATTGTCCTGATATCCAGTCATTTCGGTAATCGCCGCATAAACCGCTCGGCACAACGGCATTCGCCCCACACGCAAACCGTCACGCTTGACGAAATCGCCAGTAAATTTCCGCATGTCTGCGTATACACCTTGCGGCGAGACGTGTTCCCGGCAACCCGTTTGCATACCCGCACCAAAGAAGAATCAGCATTTGAAGCGGTACAGATTTCCGACCATGATGAATTCGCCCTGAATTCTGGTGATGGGGTGCTAAAACAACTGATCCCCATTTACACTTTTGCCACGTTGGCGATTGTGGGCAATGACGATGCGGCTCGGCCACAATCTGGCTTTTGCACCTATTTTTGGGATGCCGATTATCAAGTGAAAAATAGTGAATGGCGAGAGCGTGTTCGTGCCAATTTGATGGGTTCCAACCCAGGTGTGCGTGAGTGTTTGTTGAATATACTCCGGGGACTTCACTTCTTGGAAGCTGAGAAGCAACCGGACGGAGGGGTATTTAAACCCGTGTTGGATCCCTTCGGCTGGATGCAACCATCATCCAATGAGGCGGCCGGGGAAATAGAGGTACTGCCCTCCAGCCGACGCAAAGGTAGTGTCTTGCTTTCGCTGCCTGCCTTGCTATCCCATGTTACAGACAGTCTGCATAGTCGATAAGCTTTATGCTCGAACCCAATCAACGACAGGCACTTTGGGGACAAGCGTTCGAAATCGCCGTCAAAAGAGGTGTGCTGACAGCTCTGCTGGCCAGTGGCGTGCATGACATTGATCCTGTCAATTTAACGCCCTGGACCGCCAAAGATACCGCTGATGTGTATGACGCCATGACTAAGGTGCTACAAGAAGTTGATCAAAACCTTAGAAACAGAACGCGAGAAAGCGTCAGACATCTATTCGAATTAGGTATGGGCCTTGGGCAAACGGCCATGCGCGAATACCTACGCAAATTAAAATCTGATGCAGAAGATTACAGCATCAAAGCCTTGTGGTGCCCATTGCAATTGCCTCGATTACAAGCTGATTTCGATGCCGAAACGGCTGAAGCGTTGTCGTCTTTTTCAGTCGTCTTCAGTCAGGATCGTTGCGTCGAATCCATCATGGCGCATAAAGGCTTTCCCGCCAGGGCAGATTTTCTGCTCTGGCTAGAACCGCGTTACGACGCTTTGGATCGAGAATTTTTATGCCTGGAATTTTCACTGAACGGTTTACCCGAATCAGCCGATTACCTGAAACCCGAAGCGCACCTAGACGAGCTACGGCGCTTTGCTTGGTTTATGGACACACGTAGCGTTTTTTCCAGAGTTTGCGCTGAAGTGTCTGGCGAAGAATTCGTTCTGTCGCCTGATATCAAAAAACACTTGCCCGCTTTCACGGGGCGCGACAAACCCTTATACAAGCTATGTCAGGCAGCATCGTATGTGCACACCTCGTTACGCTGGCTAAAAAGCAATGGCTTTGATGATAAGCCCTGCAAAGCCAGAGCGCTTTCCATCACTCAAAATGGTTTTGAAAGTTTAAGTGCGCACTATTTTACTGAACCGGATATCGATCCACGCATTGCGCTGATCGATACTCTTGGCCGGGCTTATCGCAACAGCGAAAAATTACCGGACTGTGATGATGAAGCGCTGAACGACTATATTCACCACGCGTTCGACACGATCAGAAAATCTCTGCCACAGGCGCTTCGTAAGCAACTGCTGAAAATGCATGAGTTGCCCGAGCTGGGTAAAAGCCTGAACTACGATTTCTCAGAAGATGTGGATGGTTTTTTGAATCCCATGGCGACGATGTCATGGAATGAGGCCATACATTGGGTGGATTCCAATCCTGCTCTGGCCGAATTTTTCGAGAAGGATTCTACGGCAGCGATAGCCGAAACCCTGGCAGAACGGGTTGGGCACAATCAGCCAGTTCCTTTGCGCGATTTACATTCAGCAGCTGTCATGGCAGGAATGCGTGCGTCAGCGCTGGGGAAAGTAACTACGCTGGGACTTGAGGGAAATCCTGGCATAGGAAAAACCACGGCAGTCGTCAGTTTCCTTAAAGAATCCAAGTCAGGTTATTTGTTTTTATATGTCAGCCCTCGGGTCATTATCAATGACGATGTCAGCGAAAACTTGGCTAGAAATAAGAGCACTAACATGCCTACCGGAACCCTAACGGTCACGACCAACTCAAAATTGATCGGTGCCGCCAAGGCTTGGTATGACGAACAAATGCGTAATGGCACCGCCCACCAACGGAAAATCGACAGTGCCGTGGTAGCCGATGGGATTGATAATCTGCGGTCGCCGGATGGCAGCATCTGGATTCTATCCCCCGACCAGAAAGAAGAGCTTGAACGTATGCATATTGGTTCAAGCCATCGTAAGCGTGCCGTCACCGAACGGCAGGATCAAATGGAAGACATCAATCGACCCGGTGTCTTGAAGGTATTGTCGCTCGCTACACGGCAATTGTTAGCCGAAAATTCCACGATCAATCAAGTCGTGCTTACCGCAGCCATACAAGGATACCGGGAGCTTGGTGGAGATAAAAGCACCTTGTCCGCACTCGATAACCTATTCAAAAATCCAGTGAATGGTCAGCCTGGCAAACAGGAGCGGCGACTATTTGCGCAACGAATCCAAACCATTGTGGTGATGGTTGACGAATTAACCGGTGATGGGGCGGGAGCACCGTTTATTCACGCAATAGCCAAATGGTTGGATCAACAATTTATCCGCCCCTTTGCTCAGGAACCGCTATTCCGGGTTATTTTCATTATTTCCGATGCCTCATTAGGTAATGAAATCGTTCTGGATCGTTATCTCAATAGCGGTCAACGTACCCCTGATAAAGTTTTGGTGTCAAAAAGCGCTGGGCAACGCCCTTTTCGTTTAGCCGCCATGCCGGTCAAAATTGGTGGGAAACGCTTGCCGGTGCTCCACATCATGACCAATAGCTATCCGGCAGCAAAACTATCCATTGATTATCGTGTCCGGTTGGACGTGATAAAGCCGGGTGAGTTAGCCAACGGGAAAACGCAAACTGTCCGCCAAGCCATTGCAGAACAGCAAGGTGAAGCGATTATCGGTAACGTGATCCAGGAAATCAGTAGAGCCATCAATGAGGGTGCAGATCAAATCATTTTTTTTGCGCAAGACAAGGCTTTTCTGCGATCTGTTGAAACCTTATTAGTTACCAATGAAGATAGCGAGCCGCTTTTAAACCCAAGTCAGGTGGCGATTCTCGATTCCAGTGTGACGGCCTCCCGAAGGAAGGCGCTCATTGCCGATGATCGTCGGGATACGGTGAAAGTGTTTCTGATGACGTCCAGCGGGGCTAGGGGTGTATCCTTTCCTAAAACCGATTGGATCATCGCCTTGATACCTCGCTTTGGCATTGAAGCGGCCTTAATGGAAGTTGCCCAATTGATCTACCGGGGACGCGGGAAAAACTATACCGCTGACGATGGCACACCTAAAGATGATGGTGATTGGAAAAATCGTCGATTAGTGATGCTGCTTCAGGATTTCATACCTCAAGACAAAGAGCCAGAGCCACGGCAATGGCTACGTCAAGTCAGTGACTTGCTGACCTATCTGGTCATGTTGAGATCAACGATTTATACACGGATTATTGGCGATGCCGGTCTGGACAAACAAAATCTGGCCATGGTCCCCGTTGGAGGTATTGGCAGCGATGAAATGCTGTCATTGATGAGCTCATATGTTAGGGAGTTTTTGAAGGAAGCAGACGTATTCCTCAGGGATTTCGCAGCCGACCAAAATCGGCGGGGCTTGGTCTTTAATGCCCAGCAAAACATCCATCAGCTGTTTTCAAAATTCGCATTAGATGCAACCGCCCAAGTGGCTAACTTTAAAAGTGTTGCTCGACTGGAGGATATTCAGGCATTTTCCAGCCGAGCTAGCGCCGAAAATGCGCCCCTTTTAATATTACCAACCGATGATCAAGGCTGTTTGCTGCCTGATTATCTTTATTGCGTAGGCCCTTTCTGGTTGGAACATTGGGACAAACTCGATAAGCAAGAGCGATTCAACGTAGAAGGTTGGTCAACAGATGTCGATCATCAGAATTCCAACCTATTTGGTGAGCTAACGCATATCTTCCGTGATGAAACGCTGCCATTCAAGTTGAGGAAACCCGCTGAAGAACTCTACCGAATTCTTGCAAGGAAGAAAGAAGAAGCGACACGGGAGTTTTCAACGGTCAAGACTTTGCAATCTCCTTCGACTTGGCTGGTTGTGCCATTGGACTATTCACGTTTTTGGAAAAAAGACCCAAGCGGTCGATTGCCCTCTCTTGGCAATGATGAGAGTGCCTGGCGAGACGCGTTAGGGGCTTGCCTACCTACTTCATCCGCTGAAATACTGCCTGTCATACCTCGCTATGCCGACATTCCTTATGTGGCAGTGATTGGTGAACAAGATCCTGCCAGACTGGATTTGATTTTCGATAATCGGTACTTGGCCGCATCAAATGAGCTGAATCTGCTAAATACGATCCTCTTGGCTGAATCAAGCGAATAGATTAATAACAATCAGAGTTTTTATCTTGAAAACAGAATCTTATATCATCACAAAATTATTGGACGGTGGCATTGGGGAAAACAAGCCTGTTGTATGGCAGCATGCGATGACTCACGATAATAGGAAAGTGACATTCTGGGGAAGACTAGAATCAATGAGGAATATAAAAAGTATAGAAAACCAGGAAATTCCCTTTATTGTAGGCGCGGAAGAAAATCTTGAGTTCAAACGCAAATACGGATATTTCCGTCAATGATGGTTGTTACGTAACAATTAATCCTCTTTCCTCCCAAATGATCAGAATATTGATGTCTGATAACCCCAAAAAATTGCTTGAACAGATTTCATTAATACACGAAGGTTGTAGTGAAAAATAACGGGGGATCAAAATTTAGCCAATGCCTTTGCACACGATTGAGCATACTTAGCAATGACTATTTTGAAGCGATGATTCCATATCTTGCGTTTTCTCAAATACCAGGAAAATAGCAGATTATTTACTATTTTCTCAGGCCACAATGTATAAAAATAGCTCTGATCAATTGATATTTTCCCCATCTGATCTCGTTCTTGCCATGCGTTCTCCCTTCGCATCCTGGATGGAGCGTCTGGCCATTGAATCGCCCGCCATGATAGCCGGCATCGAAAAAGATCATGATCCCATGATGGCTTTGCTGGCTGCCAAGGGTAATACTCATGAATCGAACTTTCTCAAATTCCTGCAGGATACTCACGGTGAAAAAAACATCGCGATCGTCAAAAGCAAATCCCATTACGACAAGGCACTTGAAACCCTTCAATACATGAAGGACGGGTATCCGTTCATCTACCAAGCTTATTTATCGCGGGACGGATTCGCCGGTAGCGCTGATTTCCTGGTCAAGCTCGAAGGAAAATCCAGTTTGGGCGATTACCATTACGAGGCATGGGATACCAAGCTCTCTCAAACAACTCGCCCGTATTTCCTGATCCAGCTTTGTTGCTACAGCTGGATGCTGGAATCGATCCAAGGCATCATCCCAAACGAGGCCGCCATTGTTCTGGGTGATTTAACTGAAGATCGTTTTCGTATCGCCCGTTATTCCAGCTTTTTCGACCGCTTGAAACGCGACTTTCTCAATGCGCAATACGCATTCACCGCGGATTTCGTCTGTATGCCTGATCCGGCCTATTACAGTGATCATGGCGCTTGGGCGTCTTTCGCCAAAGACTGGATCAAGAGAACCGATAGCTTGGCGCAGATCGCAGGTATCCGCAAAAGCCATATCCGCAAACTCCGTTCGGTCGGCGTTGAAACCATGACGGATTTTGCCGTAACGACATTGAACCGATCAAGGGAATTCCTAGCGCGACAATAGCAAAACTGAAAGCCCAAGTCGAAATTCAACACGCATCCCGAGGCCTTGAAAAACCGCTGTTCAAGATCCTCCAAAACGATAACGGCAAGGGTTTGTCCTTTTTACCGCCGGCGTCTGCTCTCGACGTGTTTTTCGACATCGAGGGACATCCGTTGTATGACGGTGGTTTGGAATACCTTTGGGGCTGCAGTTACCGTTGCCCGGATGCGGCACAAGGGAAGCTCTATGCTTTCAAGGATTGGTGGGCACATACCCCTGAACAAGAAAAAGCCGCATTCGAAGGCTTTATTGATTGGGTCTATGATCGATGGAAACGTGACAACACCCTGCATGTCTACCACTATGCCAATTACGAAGTGGCAGCTATGCGCAAACTCTCCACCCGGTATGAAACCCGAATCAAAGAAGTTGCCGAAATGCTGGCAACGGCGTATTCGTCGATCTGTACAAGATTGTCCTGAATGGTGTTCTCATTGGCGAGCCTCGTTACAGCATCAAAAACGTCGAACACCTTTTCAGAAGCAAACGGACTACTCAAGTTGCTAATGGCGGCGAATCAGTCATTTTCTATGAAATGTGGCGTGAACAAGGCGGTGTTGCCCACTGGAGTGACAACGCCAATGGCTATCAATCTTGGCTTGCCGATCCAGCCACTTTTGATTGGGCACAATGGCCCGAATTGAAAGACATTCGCGACTACAACATCGACGACTGTGAAAGTACACTGGAGCTGGTGGATTGGCTGCGTGAACAACAATCCATCGCAGGCATCGCTTATGCCCCAAAATCGGATGCAGCAACACCTGACCAGGAAAAAACCGATCGACAAATACAGGCTGCTGACAAAAAGCAGGCGCTCCGAGACTGGCAGCAACATCTGTTCGAACGCTTCGAGGCGAGTGAATCACTTAAAAACGATCCCATCGCACAATTGGTCATGGATCTGCTGGGGTTTCATAACAGGGAACGCAAACCCAAAATCTGGGCCTATTTCGAACGACTGGAAAAGCCAGAAGAGGAATTGTTCGACGATGATACCTGCCTGCACAATGCGGTCATCATCGGCCAATTGCCATCTGATGATGGCGTGCTTTTCCGTTGCCAGTTCGACATCAAGCAACCGGTCAGAAAGGACAAGTTTGCTACTGGAACCGTGAGAGGCACCGACATTCGAGTGAAAGGCATTCGTTTCCCTGAATCCGAAACAGATGTACTGGTTGAATTCATCGCTGATCAGGATCAAATATCAAAGCTTGGTACCGATCGCATGACCTTGTTCGCCGACGAACCGTTTATTAACACCGAGACTTTGGAAACCCGGCTATGCGAAGTGGCGGAAGCCTTGTTTGATGGCCGGCTGCCAGGCGCAATTCAATCGATATTGAATCGAGAAACCCCGATTTTCAACATGGACGCTGAACCCACTTGCAATTACTTGCCGATCACCCGCTCAAGGTTCCCCGAAGACGACTTGTATTTGGAAGCCATCATTTCAGCGGTCGAGGCTATGGATAACAGTACGATGTGCATTCAGGGCCCGCCCGGTGCTGGCAAAACGTTCACCGCCAAGCACATCATCACGTCTTTGGTGAAAGCAGGGAAACGTGTCGGCGTCATGAGCAATAGCCATGCTGCGATCCTGAATCTCCTGGATACCCTCCACGAACCCACCGAGCATGCCCGAATTGCTAAAGTCGGTGGCTTTGGTTCTAAACAGGACGCATTCAAGGAGAAATATTCTGAGGAAGATTTCCCTAATTACGTGTACCGGACCTCCATGAATTTCACTAAACGCGATCCTTATCATTCGTTTGCGGTGGTCGGGGGAACCGCCTATGCCTTTGCATCAAGTACCGCTTTTGAAGCCCCGCTCGATTATCTTTTCGTGGATGAAGCTTCTCAGGTGGCCTTGGCCAACCTGATCGCGGTGGCCGGCTGCGCAAGAAACATCGTCCTGATGGGTGATCAAATGCAATTGGAGCAACCCATTCAAGGAAGTCATCCAGGGAACTCAGGTTTGTCAGCTTTGGATTACATGCTCGGTGGGCACGGCGTCATCCCTGACGATATGGGAATCTTCCTGGAAAGGACGTACCGCATGCACCCGGCTGTTTGTCATCCACTTTCCGAGGTAGTTTATGAAGGCAAACTAAAGGCTGCTAAACACAATGATCGCCAACTTGTTTCGGTACCGGATTCGAAGCTGATCAAGCAGTCCCATGGGGTCATGGTGATCAACGTTGAGCACGATGGCAACCGGCAAAGCAGCGAAGAGGAAGTGGATGTCATCCAGCGAATCATCGACGATCTCAAAACAGGCCGTTGTACCGCTAAAAATGGTGAAGCTCGCTCAATTGCCAATCAGGACATCCTGGTTGTGGCGCCTTACAACATGCAGGTGAATTTGCTCAAAGATCGTTTAGGCGACCAAATCGCCATCGGCACGATAGATAAGTTCCAGGGCCAAGAAGCGCCAGTGGTGATCATTTCCATGGCCGTCAGCGACGTAGAGGAAAGTAGTCGAGGCCTTGATTTCCTGTTCGACATCAACCGTCTAAATGTCGCTGTTTCGCGTGCCCAAGCTTTGGCTATTATCGTTGCCAATCCGGGCTTGGAACGCTGCCGGGTTTCATCGCTTGAGCAAATGGAAAAGGCGAGTTTTTATTCTCGGCTGGTGTCCTGATGAACGGTGAATCTATCAGCGTCGCTTGCAAACACAACTGGTATTCTGCGCCGTGCGGGTGTTTGGGCAAGCCATACCCGTACAGCAAATGTCTGCATTTTCAAGATGATATACCTGCCGTCGTAGAAAAACGGGTGGGCTGTGACGGAACTAAAAGTCCGCGCTGGATTCGCAGTGAGGTGCCGGCGGATTGTCCGAAGTTTTCAGGGAGCCAGAAGCAATGATCAAAATCCCATCACTTTGGGCAAATCTTTTATTGACCGCTGGCAAACCTGAGATTCTTGATGCTATTGCTGAAATTGAGAGCATTCTTGATGGTCTTTCAAAACAAGCTGTGATTTTGCCCACTGCCGATCACCGATATAGAGCTCTTTCAATCGATCCGGAAAAGATAAGATGCGTGATCGTTGGCCAAGATCCTTACCACGGCATTGCAGAAATATGCCTTGAATCCGGAGAAACACACTCAGTACCGGAGGCAATGGGCCTGAGCTTTTCGGTACCCAAGGGAATAAAAATCCCGCCTTCTTTACGCAATATTTTCAAGGAACTGAATCAAGATGTTGGCTATCCGGCGCCGGATCACGGCGATTTAACCGCTTGGGCCGATAGAGGGGTTTTGCTTTTAAATCGCATGCTCAGCGTCCAGAAAGATAAACCCGGTTCTCATAGCAAACTTGGCTGGCAACAGGTAACAGAAGCATTGGTATCAGCTCTGTCTCAACAGCATTCGGGCATTGTGTTCATTCTTTGGGGAAACCATGCCAAGTCGGTTCGACCGTTCATCGCTAATAATGAGCATACAATCATCGAATCGAGCCATCCCTCGCCGATCGGCGGCTCATGCATGCAATAAAGGCTTTTTTGGTTCGAGGCCGTTTAGCCGTGCAAATGAGGCTTTAGCAAACCTTGGAAAACAAACAATCGATTGGAGTCTATCGTGAACTACTACTTTGCAGCTTTCAGAAAATACGCCGTATTCAAAGGCCGTGCTACCCGTAGTGAATACTGGTACTTCACGCTGTTCAATATCCTCGCCGTCTTGGGATTTGGCCTAATTGATCAACTAATGGGCACTTTTAACTTTGACGCCGGCTATGGGCCATTGAGCGCTATTTATACGCTGGCAATGATTCTCCCTGGTCTGAGCGTTTCGATAAGACGCTTACATGACACGGGACGTTCTGGAGGGTGGTTTTTGATTACTGCCATCCCTGTGTTAGGTCTACTGGTCTTTTTGTATTTTGCTTTGCTAGATAGTGATCCGAACCCAAACCAATACGGCGAATCGCCATCTTGGAAGTATAACATCCAAAATTTTTCTCGATGATCGTTCGAGAATGATCGAACTGTTTTTCTTCGAAAGTGAATCCGAAGCCATAGCAACTGCTCATGCACTTGAAAAGCTTGGCGGGCGGGCGAAAAAACTTTTGGCTGAATGCATCGAACATCAAGGTATCACTAGAAAATCCGCTTCGGCTGCAGCTCGGGCGTTGGAAAGCGAAGGCTTTTTGTTCATTACTGAAAGTGATGATATTTTCGACAAATCGGTCGAAATGAAACCCTCTCTTTGGGGCGAGGAAGCTATGGACTTGCTTGAGTTTCTTTCTCAGAATTCGACTTAACAAAAACCGCGAAATTCTTCATCCATACTGTATTGACCGATTTGAACTCAACGCCAAACGCTGCCATGCCTGCGAGCTTTTCGTCGACAAGCGGTCCTTGTCGGTGCGGATGAGGGATTGTCCACAATGCGGCACCCGGCACGATCGCGATATCAATGCTGCCAACCCACTCGAAAATCTCATCAACTTCCTGATTTTCAATTCACCAATGTTGACTTGGTGTTATTCTTTCATGCTTTTTAGAAAAGGTATTGAGGTAGGTTCACCTCATGCCCATGCGTCGATATCCGCATATTGTGGTTTCAATTCCGAAAAGGCGCTAATTGATTGCGGGCCCGACACTGAAGACAAAAATCTCATTCTCGCTATAACGTCAGACTTGCCAAAGCTTGCTGAGTGCGTTTCTGAGATGAAGGAAACACCCTTGAAGTCAGTTCCAAATGATCATTTGGGGAATCTGATCAGCACGGCATTGACTCCTGAATGCGAATGCTGCGGGATCAAGAAAAAGAAAAACCAGCCAATTGGCGATCCCGATGAGCTCTATTTTCAGCCAGATGGATGGGTATGCCCGAACTGTGCGTCATCTGAAGATGAGTACGACACATGCCTATTTTGTGGTCCGGATGTTATATACCGCGCCGACCAGATCAATGATCGCGGAGAGTACACGGAGCACGATGGCGGATCTGTGATGGACGATGAAGAAAAACAAGATTGGGATGACTATATCGAAAACTTGAACAAGGATCTTTGACATCTTCCCCCGGCTTAAAGGCCGGGGATTCCTCTACCTGAAGGGGCGTTTTACGCCGCTTTTGGATAAATTCAGTGGTTACTTGTTGACGGATGCCGGATTAAGAAAGGTTCTTGGCGAAAATTTCTGATCAAGCTATTGAAATTGCGTCAGAAAATCATCCAGATACATCCATAACAAAATACCGGAAGTCAGGATAAATATCAGAGGATCAGTGAATACCGCCCCGAACACAGACCTTCCGAATGAGGCGACAAAATCTAAACTTGTAGCGGTATATTTCCAAATTTGAGTGATAAGGCTGGGCAATGAAATTGTCTCGATGAAAAAATGCCCCATCATCGAAAAAAACTTTCTCATTGCCCGATCGCTAATGGACTAAGCGTTTACCGCATCCCGTAATACTTTTGCAGGTGTGATTTTAACCACCTTTTTGGCCGGCGATTTAAACATCTCACCAGTTCTAGGATTGCGGCGTTCCATTTCCGGCTTGTCGTTTACTTTGAATTTGCCGACATCCTGAAGAGTAAACTCGCCTGAACTAATCACTTCACTTTTGATGGTTTCAGCCAGGCTTTTTAAAACGTCTTCAACCTGTTTCTTGTTCAGACTGGTGTCTTGTGCAATTTTAGCTATCAATTCGCTCTTGTTCATGTTTTTCCTCACGGTTAAAAAAATTGGTTTTTTGAAGCTTTATTTTGTGCGACCTCTTCGAAAGAAGTCACGTTGAAGAACGCTATTTTCTGGCTGTTTCGAATTTAAAGATAACCAAATCTCGACTCTCTGGACCAAAATCCCTGCCAAGCATTACAGCCGATCGATCGGGCAAAGCTGAGATGCCAGCTGGTTTCGATATGCTCTGCTACCACTGTCATTTTCTTCGTAGAAAAATGGCTGATCATGTGCTGAAGGATTTCCCGGTTTTCAATGCTAGCCATCGCCAGCTTTAGGAAATTGCCGTCGATCTTGAGTACATCAGGCTGAGTGAGGGTTGTTCGAAGTAATCCGTCCATGCCGGCGCCAACATCATCAACAGAAATCAGCACGCTATGCTCTTTTCGCCATTCGATAAACCGTTCAGCAGCGTTGTGAAGATCAGCATTTGACGCAAAATCTTCTGTCCATTCGAGGCACAACTTCCAATTCAATGCAGCTGCTTTCATAACTTTATCAGAAATACCCAGAACCGAGCCGTGGACAGGTTGACAGCAATCGTTTTGCGTTTCCATTTGTCCGGCGCATGGTTGTTGGCCAAATACTTAAATGGCTTTCGGTCGACCTCCATCCATGTTTCGTCTGCAGATCTTTGTCCTTGAAACAAAGCCTCCCAGAATAAAACAGGGCGACGATGCTTGACGGCTAAGATTGGTTCGCAGGTGTAATTGGGTATTGGGCAACTAAACATGCTCTTCCATGATGAAGTTCAAAAAGTATAGACAACCGCAGCCAGCCGGCAACGAGCTAAAACAGCCATCGCCCGACACCGATCGAGCTGGTCACGGTAAAGCCCATTTGCATGGCAACCATCGACCATGTTCTGGTTTTTACACCGTAGGTAAGCCAAGCAGCGTTCGATAGCAGAAAGGCCACAAATCCCCATCCAGAGAATGAGGTGTTGAGCCCCAGGATCAAGCTTCCAAGAAGCCCAGTAATCGAGCCAAACCATTCAACGAATTTGAGCATTTGCTTACCTGCGCACCTTTGAAAGTTGATTGAATCGATCCAAAAAGGATTTTCTCGCCTGTTCTGGGGATTGAGGCTTTATTCTGAACGGCGCATGCGGTATATCAGCGGACGCCCCATTCTTCATCATCGTTTTTGCATTCATCAAATCCATTTGCTCGGTGACCAACATTATCAAATCGGCTTTTTTTACCGACACTGGCATTCCGTCATAAAGGCCGAATTTTTCAAACAGAGAAGTCTCTATCCGCTTTTCGATGATCTTAAATTCCGGCAACAACTGCTTTAGCGGCGTAGGAACGTCACCAACATAAGCTTCTGCAGCATCGTGCATCAACGCTGCAAATTGATCGCATTCGGGTACCAGATAGCTCACCAAAACCGAATGCTGCACCACTGAGTAGAACGACCTTGTGAGCCCGCCAAATCGACAGGTATGTGACAAGGCATCAGCAATGTCGTGAATGCAAAATACGCTTGGATCAAGCGCTACAAAATTAATGTACCGTCCGGAACGTGCTTAGCTTGAGGGGGTGATTTCTGGAGTCACGCTGCCTTCCGTTTTGCCTCGCCATCAAACACGGCGACCAGCTTTTCGATCAGTTCTGCCATCCCGCTGGCAAATAGAGTCAGATCAGCCTCGAACAAAGCGGCGGCTGACTCGTATTCTTCATCCCGGTTTTCATTGCATAGATCGAGCAGCCGGATTCGCTTGATTCCAAGGCTCGCATCGAGGTCGAACGCTACTTTGTCTTCCTACGTCAGAGCGATTTTTGTTACCCGACCACCGGCATCGATATGTGATCTGACATCTTGCGAGAGCAAATCGATGTTTTTGAGTTTGATCACTCCACCTTCGTCCGTCGAAATCGAAGCGCTATTGCCGGGCACAAATCCTTCGGGAAAGTGGTCGCTGACCCAGCCGGTGATTGTGCCAGGCACGTTGTTTTCGACAGCCAACGGCACAACCGGCCGGAAGCGATCCTATGGCTTTCCGCAAATGTGACAGCAGCTTTTCAGCAGCACTTGCCGACGAAGCATTAACGACGATCTGATGCTTCATGCGATCAACGTAAGCCATCGTCACCGATTCTTTACTGAAAGCACGCGGCAACAACTCGTGAATGATCTGGTCTTTCAGATCGGCCCGCTCACGGCCTTTGACTCGACGCTGTTCTCTGGACTCGATTTCGGTAATTTTCTCGATGAGAATTTTGTTGATCGAAGCAGCAGGAAGCACCTTGGACTCGGTTTTCAGTGCGATAAGATCGTACTGGCCAATCCTGTAAACCAGGTTATTTTCCTGAAGGAATTCCGCAGGCTTCGCCCAATCGACGGACATTGAATCTGTCGCAGCACAAGGTTTGAATTCTCTCTCATTCAGCTTATCTGCAAGCTGGTGTAAATCGAGTGGCTGGGTTAGTGAATAGACCAAAACATTTTTGAATGGCACCTGCCATATCTCCTTATGAATAAGCACGTTTACTGATCTTTCTCGATCAAAAATTCATCCTTACTTCGGCCGGAATCGATCAATTCCTGCATCCATTTCGGCACAACGCCGCGTCCTGTCCACGTCTCATCAGGATTGGCTGGGTTTTGATATTTCGGTGCCACTTTGCCTTGTGGGCCGCCGCTCTTTCTGCTTGCCTGTTCGTCGAACTTGATATTGACTGATGCGCCAATTGATGCCGCCAATTCTTTGATTTGTGCAATCACTTCTTTGCGCATACTCTTTTGCTTTTCAGCCAGTTTTTGTTCTGCTTCGGCTATGAGCGCTTATAGTTCGGCCGGGGTTTTATTTTCCAGGTCTAACATGGGTTCAACTCCATTGGGTTAAAAAATAGTTCATTGTCACATTCATATTCGCATCGGCATCACGACATACCGAAACAACGATTTAGTCGGCGCTTCGAGAAAACAGGCGCTCGCATTGGCGGCAATGGTCATTTCCACCGTATCGCCGTCGACGTTATTCACGGCATCCAACACATATTGAGCATTGAAGGAAATTGAAACGGAATCTCCCAGATAGTTGATCACAATATCTTCTTCTGCCTCATCATTTTCCGGATTATTGCCGCTTAGTTTCATCGAGCAGCTATTGATTTCGAAATTCACGCCTTTGTATTTCTCGTTGCAAAGCACCTCAACTCGCATCAATGCTTCTTTTAGCGACACTCTATCCACTCTCAGCGGATCCAGAAATGACTGGTTGAAACTTCGACTAAAATCAGGAAAACGAGCATCAACCAGCTTTGATGAAAACACCGAGTTTTTATACAAAACCTCGATGGAATTATTTGAAATCCGGATCTCCGCGTCCGCCTCCGAATCGTCTAGCAATCGCACCAGTTCTTGTACTGCTTTTCTGGGCAGGATGATTTTGGCATCGTGATCAGTTTTTGCCCCAATGTCATCCTCATACAGACCGAGCCGATGCCCATCAGACGCAACCAGCTTGATTTTTGAATTCTTGATGCTTAGCTCCAAGCCGTTGAGGTAGTGCCGGGTATCATTGACCGCCATGCAGAACGCTGTTTTATCCAGACCTTCTCTCAGCTTTCCGGCATTGACCTTGAAGCTGGATTTCGTCTCGCTGCGGCTAAATTCGGGAAAACTATCGGCTGGCAAGGTATTCAATGTATAACGACCGCGCCCCGAAGAAACCTTGACCTTATCGTTATCCAGGTCGAATTTGATCACGCTGTCAGCTGGCAGTAGCTTGCAAATATCCAATAGCTTTCGTGCTGGCATCGTGATACTGCCTTCATCACGAATGTCATCCAGATTCAAATGACTGACGATTTGAACCTCTAAATCGGTGCCTGTCAGGATTAGCCGATTATCGCAGCACTGAACCAGTACATTTGAAAGAATGGGCAATGTTTGGCGCCTATCAATGACACGGGCAATTTGTTGCAGCGGGCCCAGTATTTGTTCGCGGTTAATTGAAAATCTCATCGTCTTATCCATGTAAAAATCCTTGATAATTCCATTTTATGTGCCGCAAAAATAATGCAAATTAATATCCGACTGTGTTTGAGGCGCGGCTAAGCTCGCTGACATAACAACCAGAAATCGAGAATCCGCTTTCCCATTGATCATTCAGAAAGCATTCGAACAAATTCTCATGCGGTTTATGAATCAATCGATCGAGCAGCATGTAAACGATATTCCCCTTGTCGTCCTTTTTGAAATCCAGTGCTTTCGTTTCGATTGCTGAGGAATTTCCCCGAAACAGAATCACCAGATTGCGGGTTTCTTCGTTGAGACTGATGTGTTTAATGACGCGGTTATTTGCCATATTAAAACCAATTTTGAATGGATTATTTTTGAAATGCCTGGCTAAAAGGCGCTATTTTTAGACGCCTTTTGATGATTTGTTGGTTTTTTACGCAGCCTTTTTTCGGAGAAAATCCAGTTTTTCTTTCAACTCGGGGATAGAGTTGATGAAACGATACACAAACGCATCAAAATGCACGAAATCTTCATCGTCGGCTTGTTCGCCATAGTCCAGGCCTACTCCACTGGCCAGGGTTTTCCATTTGATCAACTGCCCCATGTATTCGTCGATCGAGCCTTTCAGATGCAGAAAATGACAGGACACTTCGCTTTTTTGCTGTGGACGGATTAGTCGATAAATAGCCTGGAATTCTTCCCGCGATTTGTAGGATCGATTGTAAAAAATCACCGAATTGAGCATCGGCAGATTCAAGCCGTCTTGTGTCACGCCGAGGCTGGCCAGCATGACTTGATCACTTCCGTTGCGGATACGCTCATTCAGCTTTGCCGTCCGTTTCGCAATGGTGTCCTCGCCGGAGAAAACCAGGTTTATGATATTTCGTTTTCTCAACTCTTCAGAGAGACGCCGCAATACCACGGGGTTTTTCGCAAATACGATCGGTCTTAGTCCCTTGTTGATTTCGCTTTCGATCAGATCAAGACAAACCTTTTCCTTACTGGTCAGGGATTGAAACCCTCGACCGTAGCCACTAACCGCGCTGGGCACATTCGCCGCCTTGAAACAGGCTTCAAGCCTGGCCAGGATCATCGTCAAGTTAAGCGCCTTGCCTTCCTCGCCGCGCTCTTTGGCATATTGCTTGTACCAATTGGCGAACTCTTCCGCAGTTTTCACATAGAGCAGCAAATGATCCATATTCCAATCGACTTCAATCGGATCGCATAAGGTAGGTACCGGGAATTTTACATAGCGACTGACGGCCGGTTCCTGCTGGACACGGCGTTTGATCATCGGTGCCACCCATGCCCTGTAATCCTGAAGAAATGCAGGCTTGATCTTGGGTACTTCCCGTTTTGCCCCGCGTTCGTGGTTATCTAAAAATTCATTCGTTGCCCATTCCAGGGTCACGTAACGACGGGTAAACTCATCCCGGCCTGTTGGCTGGAATTCGGCGCTTTTGAACAGCCGCTTTTCAATGAAGCCGCCATTCATCGAGTATGGTTGATAAGCTCTTTCTTGACCGGCCACAAAAGCCGCCAGATTTTGCATTTCGCGGGGATAGTTAGGGCTTGGCGTACCGTCCAGGATATACCGGCGTTTAGCACCCAGCGCCCATACTGCGCGAGTCTGCTGAGAAAAATGATTGGCCAGCAAACCACCTTCATCGCACAGCACGTTTTTTATTTTCTTACGCAGAAATTTAGCCAATGTCAGTTTGGGAAACCGCGGATCAATGGCCATTTTCAGTCGTTCGTAACTGATGATATTGACCTTGCCGAGCTGTTTGGTATCACTCAAGGTTTTGATCACCTTGTAATCCGTGACGCCAAGCGATTTCAATTCATTGGCCATTTCTGGCACCAACCTCGATTTCAACACCAACAGCGATTTTCCATTGAGAAGCAGAGCGAGCGATAACGCGAGCCTGGATTTACCCAAAGCCATTTGCCAGCCACAAATGGCCCCATTGGGCTTAAACGCTAACTCGCAAAGATCTTCGAGCTGATAGTCCCAAGTCAGCCACTGGTCGATCCCAAGTAGCGTGGCCTTTGCTTTTAAGCGGTCTATCTCCTTTGGAAAACAGTTCTTGATTGGCGGGTAAATATCCTCCCAGTAACCGGCGTCAACAACCGTCTTCTCTGGGGCGAACAACGCGAAAAATGTGTCGTGGTCACAGGCAAATTCACCGCGTCCGGTTTGGACAATAAATCCAGTATCAACCCGTTTGGCCGTGACAGTTTCATTTTTCGATATCGCTGCCCCTTTTTGCGTCCGGTTGATCAAGGCCATCTTGTTTGCCGTTGCTTTAAATTCCGGTGTGCCTTTCCGAAAAACCGTGCGTCCGAATGGAATCCTCATTTTTTTATTTTCAACAACGATCGATTTAATGCCGTCGATCAGTTGGCGATTGACGACCGGTTCACCACCAGCCGACCGGATGACATTGCACACTGAATTTAACGCCTTAAAAGGATCGTCCTGCATGCTGATGGCATCCAGATTCAATTGGAATTGCCCTGCATAACGCGTCTTCGCTGGGTACTTATGCAGGCGATCGGAATACAAGCGGGATCGATAAAGCGCATTCTTCACGCAGCCTTCTGTGGCGCCGTCGAAGAAATCCAGTTTTATCCAGCGACCAGCTCTTTTCAGAATAACCGTATTATCACCGGTCGCCTCCGTGGTAATCACAGGCTTTGATTCCTCAATGCCTATGACGCTAATAGGATTCCTGCTATGCCCCAGTTCATCTACCGAACGGCAGCTCAGTTGAAACAGTGTTGGCGGTATCAAGCTTTCGTTGATCGAGCCAGTTTTGATTCGGATGCTTTCCGGCGCATTGGCCGCTGGGCCTTGAAGCTTTCGACCGAACACCATTAAAACGGTGTTGACCGACTCGACATTTTCTTCTTTGAATGCGTTGCTTGGCAGATCAAATATTGCTCGCAACCTGCCAGCCATAACGGACGATTGCTTCACTATCGCTTGGGTCGATGCCGGTACGACAGCCGCCACAATATCGCTATGGTTTAAGGCTTGCGCCAAGGCGTATTCGTGAGACACGGCCGACGTGTTAGGGCCGTATTTCCCGTAATGGGTAACGCCAGGGTAAGCATTGAGGAATGGACTCGATAGCGGAATAGAGAACGGTGGATTGATGAGTGCAGCACTATATTTAACCAATTCGACCGATTCCATGCCGGCATGAACCAAGTCGAACATGTATCCGTTTCCGTCAAGGATTTCAGATACTATTTCAACCAACTGGCCGTCGACATCCAGTCCACACAAATGAAACCGCTTAGGATCGGCATAGCGGAACATACCGGCATTCCCGATGCTGTTATCCAGCAGCCGGTACCGGCCGTCATCGCGATCAAATGCAGGCGATATAGCCTGCCAAATAAAACGAACCAACCATTCGGGTGTAAAGAACTGGGACAGGGTTTCTTTGCGCTTTTCATGCAAGGCTGCCAAGGAACCTGCCTTTGACGCCGCGCTGCCTTTAGACTGAATCTGATCGAGTTCTGCAGGAAGATAACGCGTTAACATTACGCTGCCTCCAGCAAACCGGTTTTCTCAATGATTCTATCCGCTGCGTCTGCTTCGCCGTTGATCATGAGGAAAGCAATCAACGCATCGAACGCTTGAACGCTGAATCGGTATTCGTGTTTATCTTTGAAGCAGTGGATTTCAAGGTGCCCCCCTTTGCCAAAAACCGTCCTGGAAGCGATTTTTTCCCGAGACCAACTGAGATCCTTGATCGCCGAAATATAATTACTGATCGCGATACCCAATGACAGCCCGGATTCTTTTTCTATGATGCTGAAAGCATCCTGTAAGGCTGTTAGTTCTTGTATTTTCGAATAGACATCGTGGTAACCAACCGACCAGGTTTGGCAAATGACGCGTCCTGCCTTTTTGTACGGCTCGTAATATCCCCGCTCGCACTTCAAATTCAAGCGATCGATGATTTTACATGCCAGCATATTGAGGCCTTTTTCCTCCAGGCTTTCGGCTTGTTCACCAATCGAATCAGCAATCGCATCAAAATTTACTTCGGACAAATAGGCTTCAATCAGCGCCTTGTCTGCTTCCAGGTCTCCATCAGCATGCGACCAAAACCGTTCGGCGAAACTTTCCCGGCGGCTTCGTCTTGATATAACCTTATACAGACCAGAATCCAACGAAACCCTTGCCGGCGTCCCATTGGAATATTGGCTACTCAGTTTCGCGCAGAGATTTTCAAGATAGCTCTCGGCAATTGCTTCAAAGCATTCGCCGATATAAAGCCTGTAATCCCTGACGGAAATACCCAGGTCAGATAAGAACTGCGCGTGCTTGATTAACTCATGGCGCGATTCCACCATTTCAAGCAGGCGAGATTGAATAGTTGATTTGATTGATTCGACGGTAATAGTCATTTCGGCTTCCTGTTTTTGTGTTTTGAAAACACGTTAAAACAGGTTGCCGGTAATGCAACACATTAAAACAAGTACAAATAACCAGCGCACGCGTGGGAAAGTCCTCCGACATATAGTTACAAGGACCATGAAACTATACTGCCGGCTGTGTTTTTTGCATTCGTGACCATTCAACGATTAGTTGGAACAAATTGGCATAACGCTCCAATTGCAGTAGTTCTGCATCGTTAGGCGGATTTTGATAGTCCTGATAAAGCGCAAAAATTCCCAGCGTCTCCTCGCGGTTATTCTTGACAGGGTATGACCAACACGATTTGAAGCCAACTCCTTTGGCCGACATTTCCATCTTTCTTTCAAGAAAACCGACAATGTTATCGTTTGCTCCGGAAGCAAATTCTTCATGAAACATCGGGCATAGCATTGATTCGGGATAAGCAGCCGGTGCTTTTTCAAAAATCTGAAAACGACACTCGGAGTCTTCATGGATCCTTTCTATGTCTCGACACAGGCAGTCAATCAACACGCTTAAAGGTTTCTCTTTGTTTAGAAGCTCGACAATGCGGCCATACATCTCAAGCTCTTTGTTTCCAAGCACGCAAGATAATTGTTCACAACATCCCATACCTTAGAACTAAAATAATTCGTCGAAAAATTTATCGATTTTTTGGCTCAGTTTTTCTTTTCCGAAAAAAATGAGGGTGGTCGCACCAAAACAGACCAGCAAAAACATTGAGCCCGCGAGAAAAACCAGCATGGAACAACCGATCAGAACAATAAGCTCAAATTTCGTAGAGAACGCTAACGATTTTTTGAGAAGCATGAGGGTCCTGGATTTGTTTGGGTAACTAGTGTTTGAATGAAAATTAATTAATCTCATATTCATCAATAGGTTATAATGATTTTCCAACACGAAGATGTGTTGCCCTGACCCCGGTTTTGTCTTATTTCCAGCGAAAATCGGCCCGTAACCGCCTAAAAGCCAAAATCTTCATCCCTCGAATTCGCATGCGCACCGTCATTCAGCCTCAACTCAAATTCGGTGAAACCGATATTGCCGCCATTGTCATTGATCCTAAATCACGTGATGACATTCCCCAACTACTGCGTGGACTGCAATACATTTATACCGAGGTCAGCTTGCGTCAGCGGATATTT